>JAZSLX010000039.1:0-5997 GCA_045535605.1 Ruminococcus sp. | reverse complement strand
ATCACTGCTGATACTGACCTCAAGGAAGTAGAGGTTTCTGAGGGACAGAATGCGCAGGATTTCATCAACGAGCTTGCACTTGACAATGTTAAGTATCTTGTTGTTCTTTATTCCTACAATTTTATCAAGGCATATTTTGATGAGTTTGAGTCTTACAGCTTTAATGTGGAGAAAGACCCTACTGCAAAGGCAGAAATTAAAAGACAGCTTGACCTGATTGTAGAGTGTGTTGAGGAGCAGGGAGATTTCACTGACCTTAAGATTACTTCTGCTATGACACAGATTCTTATTGAGCTGTGCACAAAGTGCCTTGAGGAAAGAGCAAAAACCCATCCTGAGATTGAGCATGAAGAGCTCGAATATGCAAAGAAGGCTATCGACTATATCAAGCTTAATTTCAGAGAGCGTATTACTCTGGGTGAGATTGCATCTCACGTAGGATTGACACCTACATACTTCTCACGTTACTTCAAGCAGAACACAAGAAAGACCTTCAAGCAGTATCTTAACCTTGTCCGTCTTGAGCATGCTCTGCGTGATATTCAGACAAGCGGTATCTCTGAGACCCGTGCAGCTGTAGAAAACGGCTTCCCCAGTGTTAAGGCATTTATCGCAGCATTTAAGAGCGTGTATAACTGCACACTCAGCGAGTATGTACGTCAGTATCATGATATTCCTTCTATTTCAGAAATCAGACGTATATGACCTGTGAGGGAAAACTCAGATAATAACAATTTAATAAAAATAAGACAAAAAATAAACGCAGTGCAAAATTGCACTGCGTTTTCTTTTGTTTTGTATTATTCGACAGGAATATAGAATGTGTCCAGAATAAGTTCGTAAAGGGCTTCTTCGTTCACAATATACTCTGCGTAGGTGCCTCCGCTGACAAGCTCGCCCGGTACAGTTACAAAATTAAGCTCTGAAATGCCGTTTGCAACAACACTTGTAGCAAATGCTGTTATTGTTGCAGGGGTGAGATTTGTTTCGCTGTTTTCGTCAACAATGTTGAAAAGGGTTACAGGAGTTGTCAAATCCTGTTTTGTCATTTCAAGTGCCTTTGAGGTGAAAGCCTTCAGATAATTTACCTGACGGTTGAGTCTTTCTGTGGAAGAGCTCAGGTAAGCAACCTCACGCTGACGCACATATCTCATTGCGTTTTCGCCATAGAGAGTGATGGTTTCGCCTGCGTAGTGACGTACCTGATTGGTGTCATAGAAGGAATCGTCAAACAAGGTTACGGTAACTCCGCCTACTGCATCGTTAAGGTCAGAAACAGCATCTTCGTTTATAGCAAAGTAGGAGTTGATTGGGAGCTGATATAAAAGACGAGAAACTGCTGTTGTTGTATTCAGACAGCTTGTCTTTCTTCCGTCGCCGTAAGCATAGGAAAGACAGAGCTGGTGTTTTTCGGTTCTGAGATATTCACCCTCGGGAGAGTAAATTCCGATGTCTGTAACAATATCACGGGGAACTGCAATAACAGTAGTTTTTCCTGTTGAGGTGTCCAGAGCAATCAGATAGAGAGCGTCTGCCTGACCGCCGGTACCTTCTACAACGCCTAATTCGGATTTATCAACGCCGATACAGAGAATACTTGTCATATCTGTGTTGAATTTATATTCTTTATCTTTGAAAACGACCTCGTGGCCTTGATCTGTTACAGAAACATTTACATTTTCTATAACAGGGGCAGTCATATCAAGATTGTTGTAATCAGTAAGCTTGACGATACCTGCGTATCTCAGCACAAGAAAAGCAATTATTGCTATGAGTAGAAGTGCAAGGATTATGCCTAAAATCCATGCAAGAATAATCAGAAGCTTCTGCCACCAGGAACGCTCATTCCAATGCTTGTCTTTTACAGAAAGCCTCTTATGATGTCGGAAGTGCTGTTCGGAATGGCTTCTGGCTATATCCTGATCGTTACTGCTTGTGTAGCCGTGCCTGCGTTTTTTGTAACGTTTACCGCGTTCTTTGTAGTGTGCAAAAACGTAATCATCAACATCATCGGGAGGAAGGCCTATTACATTTTCAGGCTCCTGAGCAGGAAGCTCTGCTGTTGCGATTTCTTCTGCTTCGGGATTCATTATATTATCATTGTGTTCGTTGGTCATCTGTCAGTACCCCCTGTACAAGAAAACGAAGGTTGGAATTGTAATTTGTGCAAGTGCTCAGAGTGATAATGCGGTCGTCAGTTGTAAGTTCGACCCCTTCTCTGACAATTGTATTTGCTGCGTGAGGATTAAGGCAATCCTTAAGGTATTGCTCGTAAACCTCGTCGTCTGAGAATTCAAAGGAATTCAGAATATGTCTGTCGTCATAATCATAGGCAGCAAAAATCTGATAGGTGAGGACATGTCCCTCTGTGTAAATGTAGATATACTGGTTTTCTTCAAAAAAATCAGGGTCGGTGAACTTGTGAAGGGCGGCAAACATTGAGCCGTCCAGCATATTGTGACCGTAAAGTACAGTTACTCTGTCTACGAAATATTTAGTGTTGTGTCTTTGAGAATAGATTGTACCTGCAAACTCGTAGTTGCCCAGATAATTGTGATGGAGATAGTAGTTATCATCACTGTTTGAACTTTGTGCAACAGGATAATCTATAACTGTGCCGGGAATACGAATCCATGCATATAAGTCCTTGTTGAGCTTTTTTAGCTCCTCAAAGTTTATGGGGTTTTCAGGGAGAACCTCTGCAGTAGTTTCTTCTGTTGCTTCAGGCTCGGTGTTTGTGGGGTTTACCACCAGAGAATAATCTGTGGGGTCTACTCTGTTACCTGTGCAGCTACAGCCTGAAAGACAGGAGATAAGGGTTGCACACATCAAAACAAAGCAGACGCAGAGTATGGATTTCTTCAAAGTGTTTCTATACATAATAATTCACCTTCAAAGATAAAATTAACTTATATTTATACTAATAAATTATACATAATAATATGGCTTATGTCAATTAAGTATTAATGCAATGGGCGAAAGAATAAAAAAGAAAAGCTCCGTTTTCACGGAGCTTTCATTTCAGATTAAATAAGAATTAAGCTGTCTGCTTTTTCTTGAGCACGATTACAACTGCAAGAGCAACCATAACTGCAGAAGCACAAGCTACATAAACAACGGAATTCTCACCTGTTGTGGGGGAGGTGGGACCATCATCGGGCTTGGGAACTGTGCCGGAGCTGGGGATTGTAACATCCTCATCCTCTTTTACGAAGTGAGCGTATGCTCTGACGTCATCGGTGCCTGTGGGTTTAATAACGATTGTGGGTGTTGTTGTGCTACCTTCGATGATATCAAACTCACCAAATACGAATTCCCAGTGAGAGAACTTGTAGCCGTCCTTGGGAGTAGCTGTCAGTGTGATAACCTCGCCGGAGTTGACTTCAACTTTACCGGGGTTGTTGATATCGGGAGTTGCGTTACCTGCAATGTCAGGAACGGGGATAGCATCAACAATAATCTGATCCTTTGCAGTGGAAGCTGTGGGACTTATCTCTGCAGATACAGAAGCAACTGCACAGCACATAAGCAGAAGTGCAACGAGAATGGAAACGACTCTTTTCATATTGTATATCCTCCTTAAGGAATTCTGGTTCAGTATAATAAACCATTTTATTAATAACTAAAGTATATCACCGTATTTTTGAAAAGTAAAGACTTTTATTTGCAGAATAAAATTATTTGTTCATAGTGTATAAGTAAGGTGGCGTTTTTTTGTAATATTGATGTAAAGAATGGTCTTTTTTAATTGTGTTTTAGTCGTGTAGATTTGTTTTGTACAGTAAATTTCACTTGGGTAAAAGTAACAATAAATTTTGTTTATTTTGTCATGGTATACAAAAATAGCGCACTGTGTTTATTTTCTATAAAAATCATTGAAATTATTGAAGTATAGTGGTACAATTGTACAGTAAATAAAATAAGGAAAGTGTGCGTTGTGTAGGCAAAGTGGAAATCTTTTTCTGCAGTTGATAGATATATCAGTTGTGCGCAGCTTCCTTATAAAAATGCAGGAGGATTGACAAATGAAATTAAACGAGCGATTCTCAAGAAAAATCATTTCAATGATTCTTACATTAGTGATGATTCTTTCTGTGGCTGTGGCAGGGGTTGCCAACATATCGGCAGCCGACGTGCAGGTTGCTGAAACTTCAGGTGCCACAAAAACAATTTATCTCTCTATCAATGGACAGTGGACACAGAAATTGTGTGCTGTTTATACCTGGGGAGATGACTACAGCTCAGGTGAGTGGCTCGCTATGAAAAATCTGGATAGTGCTACCGACCTATGGACAGTAAACATCCCTGCAGATTATAACAATATTACATTCTGCAGCAGAACTGCTCCCTTCTTCGGCTGGAACGCAGTTAAGAACCAGACAGGTGAGCTTGCAATTCCCAGTGGTTGCGACCACTTTACACTTACAGGGGAGACCGCTGGTGTATGGGATTCCTATGCTACAGATACAGAATCTCCAATCGGAACACGCATAATCTATTTTGCACCTAATACAGAGTGGATGGATATTCAGGGCGCAGAGGGTCATAATTTCCTTGCACGCGCATACAATACCACATCTGATTCTGTGGGTGTATATCTTGATATGACTCTGGTACAGGGCAATTACGGAGAGTATCCCACAATCTGGGCGGTTGAGGTTTCCGAGGCTTACACAAACATTGAATTCCACAGAGGCGAAGGTCTTTATGCTGACGGAACCTGGAAGCATTGGGAGTCTACCTTTAGCTTTGGAATTCATCCTACATACAATCTTGTTACTCAGGATGAAGAAGTTTATCAGATAGGCGAGTGGAGTTATATTGATACTCCGAAAGTCGAGGAACCCGAAGTAACCGAGCCTGAGGTGACAGAGCCCGAGGCAACTGAGCCCGAGGATACTGAACCTGATATCGACCCTGTAGAAACCAAGAAGGTTTATTTCACACCTAACGATACATGGCAGACAGTTGTAAGTGGGGCAGGTTCCTTCAGCGCATACTCCTGGGCAGAGTCTCAGGATATGGGTTCATGGACATGGCTCACACATTCAGGTGACGGCAGATACAGTGCTGACATTCCTGTAGACAGCAAAAATATCTTTTTTGCCATTTCTTACAGTGCTGAGCCTGATGCAGTCTGGAATCAGACAGCTAACCTTACAATTCCCGCAGACAGCAATCACTTCACACAGGATAGCAGCGATTTCACTACAGGTACATGGCATGTAACAGAAGGAACAACATACTATGTAGTGTTTGTTGATTACGACGGAAAACTTATCAGTGCTCAGAATATAAAGAAGGGAGATAGTGCTGTAGCTCCCGCTGCTCCTACAAGAACAGGCTACACCTTCACAGGCTGGGATAAGGACTTCTCAAAGGTTACAGACAACCTGACAGTTACAGCAAAGTATACTAAGAATGAATCCGAAATTCCCTCCGCACCCGTAACCACAGGTAAGCTCACAGTTGAGGTTTCTGGTGGTGCAGGCTTCACAATCGCTGTAAACGGCGGTGCAGCCCGTCCTCAGGGAACATCTTATATGAATACCAAGATTGCTCTCGGTGCATCCGTAACTGTAGTTGCAAACACGGCATCAGATAATGAGTTCCTTGGTTGGGTTAACATAAACACAGGTGTTGTTCTTTCTACAGAAGAGACGTACACATTCGTTACAACAGGTAACGATATGATTAAGGCTCTCTACAGAACATCTGTGGACAATGTTGGTCTTGTAATGTTCAAGAACGACAGGGCAGCAAACGGCAATGGTCAGTACATTGACTTCCAGTACTATGCATCTACAGATTCCATCGTATTCCCTGAAGCACCTGCAGCTACAGGCTATGACTTCACAGGATGGAACATGACAGAGGCAGAGATTCAGGCAGCACTTGCAAACGGCGAGGATGTAACAGTTCTTGCAACCTGGACAGTCCGTCTTATTTACGTAACAGTTACAGTAAACAACGGTAAAATTACATCAGCTTTCGCAA
>JAZSLX010000064.1:0-18384 GCA_045535605.1 Ruminococcus sp. | reverse complement strand
AGATACTCTTCGATACCGAGGATTCTAGCAGCCTCTTCTACTCTTCTCTTGATTTCTTCCTTAGGCATCTTTCTGAGCTTCAGACCGAAAGCCATGTTGTCATAAACGGACATATGGGGATACAGAGCATAGTTCTGGAATACCATTGCGATGTCTCTGTCCTTAGGAGCAACGTCGTTGCAAAGCTGTTCGCCAATGTAGAGTTCACCCTTAGAGATATCCTCAAGACCTGCAATCATACGCAGGGTTGTGGACTTACCGCAACCGGAGGGACCAACGAGAATGATAAATTCCTTATCCTCGATCTCCAGGTTGAAGTCTGTTACAGCGGTAACGCCGCCGTCATAGATTTTGTACACGTGTCTGAGTGATACGTTTGCCATACTGAAAAACCTCCATATACGAAAAAAGTTAGACTTTTACAGATTCCTGTTTAATCTACATAATATTATATCACGTTTTTAGAAAAGCTCAATTAATGTTTTCACTAAATATTAATTGAATATTTTATGTAAATCGAACAGAAAGAAAAATTTTAACCAAACAAAGACCTGTTTTTTTGGTTATTTGTAATATATCTATGGTTTCAGCAGGGCTTCACTTACAAGATAATGTGTGCGCGGTTTTTCTTAGTCAATTAGGCTCTTCACAGGCTTATTTGGAATAAAATCCGTCAGGTGCACTGCTATTATTCTGTCTTTGTAAACAATCAGCACACCGAACAGCTCCTCGGTCAGGGATTCTTTGCTGAGCCTTATAATATACTGATGTGCCTGCTTACCCATATAGGGTTTAAGGTCAAGCCCTTGGGATAGCTGTAGACTGTTATACTGCTCAAACACCTGTCCCTCTGAAGGGACACGCACAAGGCTGTGATCTGTGCTTTCTGCCGAATATCCGAACTGAGAGAAAAACTGCTCCCGTTCATACTCTGTCGAAGCCATAAGGGAATACTCAGGAAGCTCATCACAATATGCCCTTGAGGGCACATAGTTTATTTTATATATCGCCCACAGTGCAATCAATGCAACCGAAAGTGCACAGGCAACAATCAGCATGGGAATAATTTTTTTGCGTTTATTCTCTGACTTCTCTCTTGGCTTTTTGAACCATGAAATAAAAAACATTCGCTCCACCTCATAAATTAATATGAATGAAACGAATGTGTAATGAATTATTTGTTTATATTCAGGGTTATCTCCCCATACACTTGTTCAGCCTCTATAAACACATTTATAATATCATCAATCTCTGACGCTAATTCCAAAGCTTTCTTTGATTGAGGTTTATAGATAATAGTTATGTCAGCAGGTACATACATAATTCCTGTCAATGCATCCCAAAGCGAGTCAAGATTCTGCCCATACCATTCAGGTAACTCCAGCTTCTCTTGTATTTCCTTGTGAACTTCAACCAAATACTGACAGTCAGAAAAATCCAAAACCCTCTTCTGCGGAATAAAAAAATCCAGTTTATTCATCTCACCAACCTCCTTACTGTATTTGTACAAAAGTCATGTAGTGATCATATGTTGCAAAAATCAATCCATCATTTGAAAAAATCAATCGATGGTTATTTCTGAATCCACCATTATAGTTAATATCCGCTTCGTACCATATCCGACCAAGTTTATCGGGTAAATGTCCGTTTCTGTTTCTGTACACTTCTCCACCTATACTTTTATCAGGTGCTACTTTATCCAAATTTCCCTGCCAAGAAACCCACCCAAGTGCTTTTGCTTCTCGC
The DNA here is from genome assembly GCA_045535605.1 of Ruminococcus sp. Lineage (GTDB taxonomy): Bacteria > Bacillota > Clostridia > Oscillospirales > Acutalibacteraceae > Ruminococcoides. The sequence continues at coordinate 16,638 of JAZSLX010000064.1, read as the reverse complement.
TTTGTTATATAATCTGTCGGCAATTCTCCGGTTAATTTCACAATGTAATCCGCACCCATAAGTCCGTCTTGTGTAGCTGTACCGGCAAAAGCCGCTAGTATTCTAAGAATATCGCACCTACACCTTTCATGTATAGGCGGGCTATTATCCACCTGTTCATCAATCTCATAGATTTTACCGTGATTTTTTCTGCAATCCATACAAGTTTTTAAATCCAGAATTGCAATCCAGTTCTTATAATCTGTGCTTTCAAATGTTGGAGGTATAAACGACTCAAGCAAATCTTTTTGCACGCATATACATTCTGGAGTTTCCCATTGGTATGTTTTATTAACAAAATAATTCATAATAATATTCTTCTCTCTTAAATTAAATTCAGACAAAATACGTCTTCCACTATAAGAGTAAAAAGAATATAAAATTGCATCTTATTATGCAATTTTCAAAAAATATAAATAATTAACACTCATTAGTAATGATATGCTGAATCGTATCCGGCAGATTCATAAGCTTTTCGGGATAGAACACAGGAAAAACTTTTATCTCTGAGAGCTTTTCAAGGGGAATCCAGTGCATAAATTCTCTGCCTATGCTTGCGTTGCTGTTTATGTAAACTTCCTGCTTTTTGCCCATGGGCTTCATCAGAAAGTACAGGCAAACCTCGTGGAACATCCTATCTTCGCAAATAACATTGTCCACAAAGAAGTTCTCGTGAACGAATACCAGCCTGTCTGCACTGTAGGGAAGTCCTGTTTCCTCCAGCACTTCTCTTTCTACTGCCTGCTGTGCGGTTTCGCCCAGTTTGACTGCGCCTCCCACACTATAGTAGTAATCGGCAAGATTGGTTTTTGCAAGGAGAACATAGCCCTCCTCAATGATGATAGCACCTACACGCAGCTGAAATCTGCTTGAGTCAACATCAAATCTGCAATCATCCCGCATTATGCTCATCTCACACCTCACCAAAGAGGATTTTTTCAAGCCCCTGTGCAGATTCGGCAAAGACCTCTGCCCCCTGAGCTACCATATCCTCTTTTTTGCCGTAGCCATAGTTTACACCGATAAAGTCAACCTTGTTGTGCAGTGCACCCTTTGCGTCAAAGTGGGTGTCTCCAATCATAACAACCTTATCATTTACGGTAGCACCCAGAGTCTCCATTGCATAAGGGATAATATCTTCCTTTTCGCGTCTGCCTGTGGAGTGGTCTGAGCCACACAGTGCGTCAAGAAGCTCTGTAATACCTAAAAAATCACACACATTCTTTGCAGAAATCTCGTTCTTAGAGGTACACACAGCCACCTTTGCGTTACTTTCTTTAAGTCTTTCAAGCATATGCATAGTGCCTTCAAAGAGGCTGTTTCTTGGCTCACCCTCGGTTTCGTAAAAATCAAGATAAATACTCAGGGCAACCTTTGCATCCTCCAGAGTCAGTCCGCAAAGCTTCTGAAAGGTTGTAATAAGAGGTGGTCCGATATATCTGCTGTAGTCAGAAAGGTCAGGGGTCTCCTTCCCCATTTTTTCCATTGTAAGCTCAATGCAACGTCTTATTCCCGGTGCACTTGCAGACAGGGTGCCATCCAAATCAAAAAGCACGTAATCATATATACAATTCAAAAATAATCACCGACTTTCACTAATCACTTGTATATTTTCATTTAATATGGTATTATATATGTTAATATATTTTTTTGCGTCTTTCAACATTTAATTTGAAAAGAGTGATAATTTGTCCGCAAAAAAACGAATTCACATATTAGACGAAATCCGCGGATTCTGTGTATTCTGTATGGTCTTTGACCATGCGCTGTTTACTCTGGGGTATATTTTCGGTCACAGGTTTTCCGCAGAGGTATTTGATATACTTGCATACATCAGCCCCCTGTTTGCGGCGGCATTTGTGATGATGTGCGGTGTATCCTGTATGCTCAGCCATAACAACCTGCACAGAGGGTTAAAAATCCTTGTAGCTGCTATGGGAGTTACATTCTTCTCAGTTTTATTTATGAGGGATGCTCCCATTATTTTTGGAATACTGCATCTTCTGGGGAGCTGTGTTGTTCTGTACGCACTGCTTAAAAAGCTCATAGACAAAATCCCTGTGCTGTGGGGTATCGTAGTCTGCATTGTACTGTTCTTTGTAACCTACAACGTGGACAAGGGATATCTTTTATTTGAGCCCTTTGCGCTAACTCTGCCTGATAGACTTTATGAATCGGGATATTTTATGATATTCGGTTTCCGCTATCCCTTTGCCGCTTACTCTGACTACTTCCCCCTGCTCCCTTGGATGTTTGCGTTCTTTGCAGGAGTATTCCTTGGCAGATATATGGCCAGCAGAGAAATCTCTGAGAGTATGTACAAAAGCCGTATTCCCTTTTTATCTATGCTTGGAACAAATGCATTCTTTGTTTATCTTATACATCAGCCCCTTATCTTCGGGGTGTATTATTTAATCTCGTTAATCGGAGGAATATAAAATGAAACTTGGTATCGTCGGTCTGCCTAATGTAGGCAAGAGCACACTGTTCAACGCAATCACAAATGCAGGCGCACAGTCTGCCAACTACCCTTTCTGCACAATCGAGCCTAACGTTGGCGTGGTTGCTGTTCCTGATAAACGTCTGGACAAACTTGCAGAAATGTACGACCCTGACAAATACACCCCTGCAACAGTTGAGTTTGTTGACATTGCGGGTCTTGTAAAGGGAGCTTCCCGAGGCGAAGGTCTTGGCAACAAGTTCCTTTCAAACATCCGTGAGTGTGATGCTATTGTTCACGTTGTACGTTGCTTTGATGACAATGATATCATCCATGTTGAGGGCAGTGTTGACCCTGTGAGAGACATTGAGACCATCGACCTTGAGCTTATTCTTGCTGATGCAGAAATGGTTACACGCCGTATTGACAAAACTCAGAAAATGCTCAAGGCTGACAAAAAATATCAGGTTGAGCTTGACTTCTGGAAGAGAGTGCTGGACACTCTCAATGATGGCAGAAGTGCCCGCTCCGTAGAATGTACAGAGGAAGAGGCAGAGCTTCTCTCCACTGCTGCACTGCTGACAAACAAGCCCATCATCTATGCCGCAAACATGAGCGAAGAGGACTTTGCAAACGGCATTGAGAATAACGAAGGCCTGAAGAAAGTCCGTGAGATTGCAGCATCCGAAAACGCTGCTGTGCTCCCCATCTGTGCAAGAACAGAGGCTGACATTGCAGAAATGGACAAAGAGGACAAGGAAATGTTCCTTGCTGATCTGGGTCTTGAGCAGTCAGGTCTTGACAGACTTATCAATGAATGCTACGCACTCTTGGGTCTTATCTCCTTCCTTACAGCAGGTAAGCAGGAGGTACGTGCATGGACCATCAAAAAAGGCACAAAGGCTCCCGGTGCAGCAGGTAAGATACATACAGACTTTGAACGCGGATTTATCCGTGCAGAGGTTATCGCATACGATGACCTGATGGCTTGCGGCTCTATGACCGCAGCTAAAGAAAAGGGTCTGGTACGCAGTGAAGGCAAAGAGTACGTTATGAAGGACGGCGACGTTGTACTCTTCCGCTTCAACGTATAAAACAGATATGGAACAAAACACAGAACTTACTGTCAACACACCAAAGCCAAGAGTTAAGCCCCCCAGACGGAAGATGGTTTTTAACCTGATCTTCGGCATAATTGCTCTGCTATTTGCAATGGCGGCGGCAACATTTGCCTCCATAATGAGTCTTATGGGATTCAGTGTTATATTCACCGAAAAGGGTCTTGTCCCTATGGCAACCTGCCTTATATCTGCGTATTTGAATGCAATTCCTGCAGTAATCTGCGGTATATTATCCCAGAAATGTGGAATGGTTTCAGGGCTTAACAAGGTGTCAATTGCCCTGAGCATTGCCTCAAGTGCTGCAGGAACTGTTATCTTCCTGACCCTTGCCTTGGCAGTTATAGCAGACAATGCAGGACTTATTTTCTAAATAAAAAACTCCCCACTACATATGGGGAGTTTTATTTTTATTCGTATTTTCAAATATCAACCGCCGTGCTCCTCGATTATACGCTCGAGGATTTCTTTATCGGCAGGGCAGAATTCGTAGTCCGGAATTTCTGAGGGTGTAATCCACCTTATGTCGTTATGCTCTATGAGTTTCAGAGTACCCTCGGCAATGGTAGCGTTAAAAAGAGTCAGGTGCACATGCAAATCGGGGTAATCGTGTACAACGTCCATAAATACATCAGAAACGCAAATCCTCACGTCCAGTTCTTCAATACATTCACGGATGAGGGCTTCTTCCTTACTCTCTCCTGCTTCAACCTTACCGCCTACAAATTCCCACAGCAGACCTCTTGTCTTGTGTGCAGGCCGCTGGCATATCATAAATTTACCATCATCCCATATAAGGGCTGCTACTACTTCTGTCATTTGTTACACCTTTTTCGTCTTATTTTCAACTATTAAGAATTGCTCTGATTACGGATAAATCAGCATAAGGTCTGCTTTCCATTTGAGGATTCTCTCTACAGACTCATCTATTCTGCTCTCAGTTATTTTTCCTTCATCAATTGCAGAAAGAATTGCTGAAGTTGCACCTCTGTAGTCCTCGCAGGCAAGCATATCATTACCTGCAAGCACTGCGGCAACAGCGGCACTCTCTCCGTCTGTGAAGTCAGTAATTCCTTGCATAGACAGGTCATCTGTCATAATAACACCCTTAAAGCCTAAGGAGTCTCTCAGGATATGGTGAACAGGCTCAGACAGGGATGCAGGCATATAAGAATCCATACAGGTAACTATGTTATGGCTTACCATAACGCAGTCGGCACCCTGCTCTATACCTGCAACAAAGGGCTTGAAATCTCCGTTTTCAAAGGCAGAGTAATCCCTGTTATCATAGGAAACAAACTGATGGGTGTCAATGCTTCCGCCGTAGCCTGGGAAATGCTTGAGTACAGAGCCGATTTTGTTCTCCTCCATTATAGAAACAACCTCAGAAACATACTGAGCTGTGCTGTCATGGTCAAGACTGAAGCAACGGTCATAGATATAGTTATCCTCGCTCAGAGGCACGTCACAAACAGGTGCAAGATTAACATTGATACCAAGGGACAGAAGCAGGTCTGCCTTCTCCTGAGTATCGCTTCTTACAAGCTCCATACCGCCGTACTCATACAAATCCGAAGGCGACCAGAAGGGAACTGCACGAAGCTGAGGATTGAGACTTATGCGGTTTACGTCTCCACCCTCTTCATCTGTAGACATAAGCATAGGAATCTTCGCCATATTCTGATAGCCCTCTACCATAGCTATTACTTCATCTGCACTCTTATCCTCAAAGGAAAAGGCATAGAAGCAGATACCGCCCACTCCGTAAGCAGATGCGTCAGTAATATCCACGTTGTTATGACAGCTTACAATCATCATCTGAGCAATCTTTTCCTCCAGAGTCATACCGCTTATTATCTGCGAAAACTCGCTCTGGGGAACATTTGAAGCGGGAGGTGCTGTTGTTGTCGGCTCTGTAGTATGTACCGGTTCTGTGGTATATACAGGATCTGTAGATACATCAGGCTCCTCAGCAGTATCCCAGAACTGAGTCATCGCCAGAAGTCCTGCAAACAAAAGCACAACAACCACTAAAGCAGTAATCCACATATAATTAGGTTTTTTCTTTCGTTTTGCCATAGTTATCTCTCCTGTGCAAATCTCCTTTAATGTAAAAAAGGAGTGCTGTAAAAACACCTGTGACTCTATAAAGCCACAGGTGTGATTTTTATTATCTTAAAGGATTAACCCTTAACTGCACCTGCAGCAACACCCTTGATGATGTGCTTCTGACAAGTGAGGTAGAATACGATAACAGGAATGATACTGAGGAGAATAAGTGCCATTGTAGCACCAAGGTCTACAGTACCGTAGCTTCCCTTGAGGTACTGGATATGAATGGGGATTGTCATATACTTTGTTCTGTCCAGTACAAGGTAAGGCAGGAGGTAGTCATTCCATACCCACATAATCTCAAGAATTGCAACAGAGATAATAGTGGGCTTGAGCATAGGAAGAACAACCTTGAAGTATGTTCTGAAGGGTCCGCAACCGTCAATCGCGGCGGCTTCTTCAATCTCCAGGGGAATGCTCTTGACAAAGCCTGTGAACATAAACACCGCAAGTCCTGCACCGAATCCCAGATATATAACAGGGATTGTCCAGGGGTTGTTGAGCTTCAGTGTGTCTGCTGTCTTGGACAGTGTAAACATAACCATCTGGAAAGGAATAACCATTGAGAATACGCAGGCATAGTAAACAACCTTACAGAAAACGGAGTTTACTCTGGAGATAAACCATGCTGCCATAGATGTAAAGAAGATGATCAGGAAGGTTGACAGCAGTGTGATAACCAAGCTGTAGATAACGGATTTCCAGAAGGGATAACCGCCGAAGGTCATACCCTTTGTGAAGTTATCAAAGCCTACGAAACTCTCTGCATTAGGTAATGCGAAGGTATCTGTCTTTACAAAGGTGTTCTTCTTGAAGGAGTTGATAACAACCATAACCACAGGCATAACATAGAAGATTGACACCACGGAGAACAGTATAGTGAGCCAAATCTTCTTGGGTTTGCCCTTGGGAGGTTTAACTTTTCTATCTTTAATAGCTGCCATTACTGCTGCACCTCCTTTTTACGGGTAGAACGAAGCTGAATAAGACCGATGCATGCAACCAGAATGAAGAACAGCACTGCCTTTGCCTGAGCTGTACCTCTGGAGTTTGCACCCTGTCCGTAGAATGTGTTGTAGATATTGAGGGCAAGCATCTCTGTTGTATGAACGCTTGAACCGTCGGGATTGATGATATAAGGCAGACCGCCTGTAAGTGCCAGGTTCTGGTCAAAGAGTTTGAAGCCGTTTGTAAGAGAGAGGAAGGTACAAATTGTAATGGAAGGCATTACATTGGGAATTGTAATTCTTGTCAGTGTCTGCCATGCATTTGCACCGTCAATCTTTGCTGCCTCAAGCATATCCTCAGGAACAGCCTGAAGACCTGCAACGTAGATAATCATCATATAGCCTACCTGCTGCCAGCACATGAGGATTATAAGTCCCCAGAAACCCCAGCGGGTATCCATAAGGATTGATGTACCGTATGCACCAAGTATACCGTCAAAAATCATACTCCAGATGTAACCAAGTACGATACCGCCGATAAGGTTAGGCATAAAGAACACTGTACGGAAAAGGTTTGTGCCCTTGATACCCTGTGTGAGTGCATAAGCAACCATAAAGGCAAGAACATTAATAAGAATAACTGAAACGATTGCAAAGAGTGCAGTGAAGCCGAAAGAATAACGGAAGCTTTCATCTGCAAAAGCCTTTACATAGTTGGAAAATCCTACCCATTTCCAGTTACTTGTTGTCTTGAACTGACAGAAAGACAGGAACATACCATGCAGGAAGGGCCACACAAAGCCAACGCAGAAAGCCGCAACCATAGGCATGAGGAAGAACCAGCCTGAACGTCTGATAGGACCTCTGAGCAGTTTACTTGTGACAGCGGCACCACTGTAGGCTTTCTTCTTTTTTGTTTTCATTTTTCCACCTCCGGGTGAGATTTAGAGCAAGTTCCAAAGAACTCCGCTATACAACCGTCTTAAATAAGACATATAAACACCGCTCTGCTCTGAGCCTCTCAGAAGCAGAGGGGAATATTTTTCCTTGTTGAAAGAAAAACAAGCGATTTGTTGCAAAAGACGGAGCGAGGGTTCAGCTCGCTCCGTCAGGTTTAGCAAATTAGAAATTAATTCTGAATATCAGATTTTTCTGAAATTAACAGATATTACTGATTTGCAGCGGCATACTGAGTTGCCCAACCGCCAACGAAAGCAGCCTCAACGAGATCCCAGTTTGCATCTGTAGGATCAGCATTGTATGTGTTCATAGCTGCAACGAGAGCTGCACGGTATGCATCAACATTGGGCTGGAAGTTTGTAACCCAAGGCATTGTGTAATTGCCAGCGTTTGCATAAGCGTTTGCCTGTGCAAGGAAGGGGTTAGTAGACTCAGCAGCATTCTTGTAAGGCATAACGCCGAAAGTACCAACAGCAAGCTCAGAAGCCTCAGCGTCAGTTACCATCCACTTCATGAAGTCGAGAGTTGCCTTCTGATCAGCCTCGGAAGCGTTAGCATTAACTGCCCAGTAGTTCTCTGTACCGCAGTTAAGACCAGCCTTCTCCTCGCCTTCAACACCACAGTAGTAGGGAATCATTGTGAGGTTCTCAGCCTTCATACCCTTTTCGGAAAGACCGGACCACTCCCAGTTACCGTTTGCATAGAACATTGCCTTACCCTCTGCAAACTCAGAAGCTGCGTCAAAGCCGCCGTTTGCAAGGTCGCCACGTGCTGTAGCACTGTTTACAACCATCAGGTCATAGAGAGCCTTGTAGTTGTCCATGTATGTACCCTTGATCTCTGCAGGACACTCTTTCCATGCATCGGGAGCATCTACGGACTCATAGTAGTACTCAAGGTTTGCAAGGTGGCCTGTGAATCTCCAGGAAGAAGAATCATCCATACCTGAAGATGTGAAAGCATCGAAACCGAGCTCTGCTGCACGAGCGTGAACGTCCTCAGCAACAGTCTTCAGTGTCTCGAAGTTTGTGATGTAATCTCTTTCATAGCCAGCAGCCTCAAGGAGTTCTGTGTTTACGATGATGCCGTAGCACTCGTAGCAGTATCCGATGGAGCAGAGCTTGCCGTCAGCATCGAAGAGCTGGTAAGCATCTGTGTTAAGCTCGTTAGCAATGTCTGTGCCTGTAAGGTCGAGGCAGTACTCGCCCCACTGGTTAACAGCAGCTGCGTTACCAACAACAAAGATTGTGGGAGGAGTGGACTTATCCATCTCTGCAGTGAGAGTCTCATTGTATGTACCGGAAGCAGCAGTAACGATCTGAACCTCGATACCTGTTTCCTCTGTGTACATAGCTGCGATTTCCTTCAGAACCTCATCAGATTCGGGTTTGAAGTTAAGCCAATAAACGGAACCTTTTTCCTCTTCGCCGGGTGTGCAGGCTACCAGAGAGATAACCATAAGTACAGCGAGAAGGAGTGCGAACAACTTTTTCATTTGCTTGTTCTTCCTTTCAATAAAAAATTTATCCCTATATCCTCATGAACCGAAGATATAAAAACCTGAATTCTGAGCGGAGTTCCACTCATTGCTCCTATATTATATATCACAAAAATATGCCTTGTCAATCAGTTTTTTGTGTAATCTGTATATACAATTTTGTAACCATATCCAAAAATTATCCTCATCGCAAAAAATCAGTATTTATCAGCATTTGAAAGCGGTCACGGTTTCCCAAAAATTATCCTGCCTCAGATTGAAGGCTTTTTGAGTTTTTAAAGAGTTTCTCCCAGAACATATTATGCGTGTACTCATACTGTAATGACGGGATTTTGTTACACTTTTCAGGAGATAAATCCTGTGTTCTTCAAAGTACAAACTATTGACTAAACCAAAACTTAAGAGTACCATACATAAGGAAGGTGACAGTTATGAATTTGAAAATTACTGATGTACGGGCTCTCAAGGGCGACAGTGCGTTCCTCATTGACTCAGGCAAAACCGCTGTACTCTATGACTCGGGCTTTGCTTTTACGGGATATGAGGTTGCGGATAATATAAAGAAAGAACTTAAAGGCAGAAAGCTTGATTATATATTCCTGACCCACTCCCACTATGACCACGCTTTAGGCTCTGCTTATATATGCAAGATATTTCCTGACGCTAAGGTAGTTGCAGGCGAATACGCCGCAAAGATTTTTGCAAAAGACTCTGCAAAGTCTGTTATGCGGGACTTGGACAGAAAATTTGCACAAGCAAACGGAGTTGCCGACTACGAGGATTTAATCGACGGACTGAGAGTAGATATAGCCGTCAAAGACGGTAATAAGATACAAGCAGGAGATATGTGCTTCACAGTCGTTGACCTGCCGGGGCACACCAGATGCTCAGTGGGATATTACCTTGAAAGTGAAAAGCTTCTTCTGAGCAGTGAGACATTGGGAGTTTTTGACGGAGAAAGCACCGTTGTTCCCTCCTACCTTGTAGGAGTCAGAATGACTCTTGACTCTATAGATAAGGCAACGGCACTGGATATTGACCATATACTCCTGCCCCATTTCGGACTTCTTGACAAGGAACAGACAAAAATTTATCTGACCAACGCAAAGAAAAGTGCACAGGAAACCTTTGAGGAAATTGCAGATTTGCTTAGAAAGGGCAAAACAAAGGAAGATTGTATCGCGTTTTTCAAAGAGAAGTTCTACAAAGGCTATATCAGAACCATCTACCCCATTGACGCTATGCTGCTAAATACCAGCATTACAGTAGACCTTATTGCAAAAGAAATCGGAATAGAGATATAAATCACAAAACGGCACAGGATTTTACACCTGTGCCGTTAAACTTTATCTAACGATATTATTCTCAGTCTTCAAGCATATCAAGTATCTGCTCTTTCTGTCTGAAGCCCACAGCCTGATTTACCACCTTGCCGTCTTTGAGGACTACAAGGAGAGGAATACTTACCACAGAAAACTTCTGTGCAAGCTCCATTTCTTCGTCTACGTTTATCTTGCCTACCACATACTCAGGGTACTCATCTGCAATCTCGTGCACAATGGGAGAAACCATCTGGCAGGGACCGCACCAATCTGCATAAAAGTCCAGAAGTACAGGCTTTGAGCTGTTTAAAAGTTCGCTGAAATTGTTTTTATTTACACTTAATACTGACATATTATTCTTCCTTTCTTATCCTTTTGATTTATAGTAAAGCATGCAGTGGCAGTAGCCCTCAAAATCCGGGTCTGCAATCTGCTCTCGGAATTCCTTGCAGATACACTTGAACTCCTCAGTTTTCGGCAGTCTGCAGGGACAGTAACCGCCCTTTGCTTTGAGTCCTTCGCGGACTCTTTTTACTACCTCTTTATCTTCATTAAGAGTAATCTTTGGTTTCATTTGCCACTCCTCCTTTGCTTTTTCTGACTTTATTATAGCAACTGAAAAGATAAAAATATGTTGAATTTTCAACAAACAGGAAATTTTTTCAAAAGTTTTCATAGATTCTCTCAAGCAGAGTTCTGCTTAGGAATATATCACAGCATAGTCTCAGGTGTCAACATTAAATATGTTAAGCAACGACTTGCGAACGTCTTGCATAGTATATTACAAATACTAAAAAGAAGGTATCAAAAACGCTTGAATAAATTTGCCAATATACTCACACAAAAGCCTGACCTGTGTGCAAAAATAAAGGGTGGCAACACATACCCTTCCATTAAAGGCTCAGTCAACTTTTACAAAACAAATCTCGGTATTATAGTCAGCGCAAAAATATCAGGTCTGCCTGCTGTCCGTGATAAATGCAAAACCCCTGTATTTGCATTTCACATTCACTCAGGAAAGAGCTGCACAGGCAACAAAACCGACCCTTTCAAAAACGCTGAGACACATCTGAATCCCAAGGATTGCCCTCACCCTTATCATGCAGGAGACCTGCCTCCTCTGTTCGGTGTAAAGGGCTATGCTTACTCAGCATTTCTCACAAACCGCTTTACTCTTGATGACATTATTGGAAAGGTAATAATCATACACTCAGAGCCTGATGATTTTACCACTCAGCCTGCAGGAAATTCAGGAAAGAAAATCGCCTGCGGTGTTATTGAGAAAAGTTAAAGCCTCAGTAAAGACGATATAGACAAAACCGACAAAGCCATATATAATTAGGTTACAGACACAGTTTATTCTTTCCGATTAAACAGAAAGCAGGTATAAAGTATGAAAAAAATCAGAATACTCAGAGCAGTGCTCAGAAAAACTCATGCGGATAAAATCATCGCAGGCTTTTTAGGCTTCTTCTTCCTCTGTGCCCTAATAGTCCTGCTTGTTGAGCCTGACATCGCACGATACGGCGACGCACTGTGGTACTGCTACAGTGTTGTTTCCACTGTGGGTTTCGGTGATTTTGTAGCCGCTACCTTTATAGGAAAGCTGTGCTCTGTACTGCTGACGGTTTACTCATTGTTTGTCATAGCCATTGCTACGGGCGTTGTGGTGAGCTTCTACCAGAACCTTGTTGAACAGCAACGGAAAGAAACTACAACACAATTTCTTGATAAATTAGAACGACTGCCCGAGCTTTCAAAGGAAGAGCTTCAGGAAATCTCCGACAAAGTTAAGAAATGGCACTGAGATATTTATTTTGAAACCAAGCATAAAAGGCAACTGCCGTCAGCGTAAAAGCCGACAGCAGTTGCCTTTTGGATGTGTATATAGAAAGAGAAAGGTAAAAGCATTATCAAGGGAGCAGATTTTTATCAGAAAGAGATTGCATCGTCACCCTTTGCGGCAGCCTGTTTGTTTTTGTCAGGCTTTACAAAGTCGCTGAAGAAGTCATCCTCCTGAGACAGAATCTCTATTGCCTCTTCTTTTGTGAGTATACGGGCAATAGCAGATGAGTGTGTGATAAACATTACCTGTGCGTATGCCGTCTTGCCGATATGCTCATAAATCCTGCTTGCACTGCAGGTACCCTGATATACAGTATATACACTATTTGCCACATATCCCACTGTATCAAGGTAAGGCATAGCAACGCGGATTGCGTCAGAGTCGTAGATATTATCATCTTCTTTGATGAGCTTTACAAGTCTGCCCACCCTGAAGGGATTTGTGCCCAAGTAGTGATTAAGTCCTGTTACTGTTACAAATGTGTTCTTCATTGTAATCCCTCCGTTTGGATTTTTAGTTTTATCTGCTCCCTACGCTTATATACTATCACAGATGTTGTCCCATAAACAGTACAGTGCAATCAACATTCCCATGCCATTTTTTCGCTTTAATGTGATAAAGATGACTAATTTTTAGTATTTTTTATAAATATGGTGGATTTTTATCAAATCAGGGTGTATAATTTATTAGATGTAATTTGTGAAATCGGATACTCCCATTTCATATATTACATAAGAAACAAACAGGCAATTCCCCTCAATAGGCGTTGCAAAAAAATCAGTAATATTTATAAAATCTGAAAGGAGATTTTATTATGGGACTTATTAAAGCAGGTGCAGGCGCCGTAGGCGGCGTACTGGCAGACCAGTGGAAAGAATTCTTCTACTGCGAAGCACTTCCTAACAATGTGCTTGTTACAAAGGGCACAAAGAGAGTTGGCGGACGTTCCTCCAACACAAAGGCAAGTGACAACATTATTTCTAACGGCTCAGGCATTGCTGTTGCTGGCGGTCAGTGTATGATTATCGTTGAGCAGGGTCAGGTTGTTGAGGTTTGTGCAGAGCCCGGTGAGTTTACTTACAACTCCTCCACAGAGCCTTCAATTTTTGCAGGCAGTCTTGGCAAGAGCATTCTTGAGACCTTCAAGGCTGTTGGTAAGCGTTTTACATACGGCGGTGACACCGGCAAAGACCAGAGGGTTTACTACTTCAACACAAAGGAGATTCTGGACAACAAGTTTGGTACTCCCAATCCTATCCCCTTCAGAGTTGTTGACTCCAAGATTAACCTTGATATAGATGTATCTGTTCGCTGTAACGGTACCTACTCCTACACAATTGCAGACCCTCTGCTGTTCTACACAAAGGTTTGCGGTAATGTTGAGCAGGCATACACCCGTGACCAGATTGATTCTCAGCTGAAGACAGAGTTTATCAGCGCACTTGCTCCTGCACTGGGCAAGCTGTCAGATATGGAAATCAGACCCAACCAGCTTTCAAATCACAATGTTGAAATCGGCGACGCAATGAATGAGATTCTCTCTGTTAAATGGGGAGAGCTCAGAGGCATCAAGGTTGTATCTGTTGCAATGACACCTATCACCCTCACTCCCGAGGATGCAGAGATGATCAAACAGGCACAGTACACAGCAAGACTTCAGAATCCCGGTCTTGCAGGTGCAGAGCTTGTAGGTGCTCAGGCAGAAGCTATGCGTGCTGCTGCTAAGAACGAAGGCGGTGCCATGAACGGCTTTATGGGCATGGGTATGGGAATGAATGCCGGTGGTGGAATGAACGCTCAGCAGTTCTATGCTATGAATCAGCAACAGGCTCAGCAGGCAGCACAGGCTCCCGCTCAGAACGGCTGGAAGTGTGCTTGCGGTGCAACAGCAACAGGTAACTTCTGCCCCGAGTGCGGTGCTAAAAAGCCCGAGCCTCAGCAGGGTTGGAAGTGTGCATGCGGTGCAACAGCAACAGGCAAATTCTGCCCCGAGTGCGGAGCTAAGAAGCCCGAGGAGGCACAGGGCTGGACTTGTGCCTGCGGTGCAGTAAATCAGGGTAAGTTCTGTGCAGAATGCGGTGCTAAGAAGCCTGCAGGTGCTCCTCTCTACAAGTGTGACAAGTGCGGCTGGGTACCTGAGGATCCCAAGAATCCTCCCAAGTTCTGCCCTGAGTGCGGAGACACCTTTGACGATTCAGACATTACAGGCTGATAACATATACTTACATATCAGGTGATATACTATGGCAGTATTACAGGAATATAAATGTCCTTGCTGCGGCGGTGCCATTGAGTTTAACAGCACCATCCAGAAAATGAAGTGTCCCTACTGCGATACTGAATTTGAGATGGAAGCCCTCAAGGAAATGGACGAGGTGCTTACAAGCGAGGCAAACGCAACCGACAACATGGAGTGGGAAACTCAGGCAGGTACCCAGTGGCAGGAAGGCGAAGGAGAAAACCTCAGGGTTTATGTATGTAATTCCTGCGGCGGTGAGATTATCGGTGACGAAACCACAGCCGCCACTGAGTGCCCCTACTGTAACAACCCCGTTGTTATGATGGGTCAGTTCAAGGGAGACCTGAGACCCGATTTCGTTATCCCCTTTAAGCTTACTAAAGAAGACGCCAAGGAGGGGCTCAGAAAGCACCTCAAGGGCAAAGCTCTTCTTCCTAAAGTTTTCAAGAGTGAAAACCACATTGACGAGATTAAGGGTATCTATGTGCCCTTCTGGCTTTTTGACGCTGAGGCAGATGCCCGTATCCGCTACAAGGCTACAAAAGTAAGACATTGGAGTGACTCCAACTATGACTACACAAAAACCAGCTTCTTCTCTGTTATAAGAAGCGGCTCTGTGGCTTTTGACAGAGTACCTGTTGACGGCTCTTCAAAAATGGCAGATGATCTGATGGAGTCAATTGAACCCTATAACTTTACAGACGCAGTGGATTTCCAGACAGCTTACCTTGCAGGCTACTTTGCAGATAAGTACGACGTAGATGCAACTGAGAGTATTACCCGTGCTAATGAGCGTATCAAGAGAAGCACAGAGGAAACCTTTGCTTCTACTGTGGGCGGTTATACATCTGTTGTGCCTGAGCACAGTATTGTGAACCTCCAAAACGGAAAAGCCAAGTACGCCCTGTACCCTGTGTGGATTCTCAATACAACCTACAAGGGTCAGAAATACACCTTTGCCATGAACGGTCAGACAGGCAAATTCGTAGGCAATCTGCCTATGGATAAGGGCTTATTCTGGAAGTACTGGGGAATTATCGCAACAGGTGCAACTGCAGTGATAACACTCCTTATTACCCTGTTTATGAATTTCGGAGGCTAAGAATATGAAGAGATTTACTTTATGTATTTTGGCCATCCTGATTGCACTTATGGGTGTTGTTTCAGCTTCCGCTCTTTCACTTGCATTTACAAGTGTACACGATTATGAAGGACTGCTGACTGAAGATGAGCTCTTAATACTCAGCGAAAAGCTTGACACAATCAGCGAAACATATCAGTGCGATGTTGTAATCGTTACTGACTCTGACCTTGGGGGTAAAACACCCACCCAGTATGCAGATGACTTCTATGATTACAACGGCTTTGGCTACGGCATCAGCCGAGACGGTATTCTTCTGTTTGTATCTCTTGCAGAGAGACAGTGGGCTACCTCTACATGCGGTGAAGCTATTGATATTTTCACTGACTCAGACCTTTACTATATTGAGGATGAGTTCACACCTTACCTTTCCTCAGGCGACTTCTACACAGCCTTCAACACCTTTGCAGACCTTTGCGAGGAAGAACTTGAGTACCACAGCGTATACGGAGTTGACGACTACTATGGCGGTGGATATGATAACCACAGAAGTTTCCAGTTCAGCATAAAATACCTTTTTATCGGTACAATTATCGGTGTTGTTATTGCTTTCATTGTTGTACTTATTATGAAAGGACAGCTCAAATCCGTCAGATATCAGTCTGCGGCTCAGAATTATATGAGAAACGGAAGTCTTAACATTACAGAGAGAAGGGATATCTTCCTTTACTCTACTGTTTCCAAGCGTGCAAAGCCTAAGGACAGTGGCGGATCATCCACCCATAGGTCCTCCTCAGGCTCCTCTCACGGCGGTCACAGCGGAGGCTTCTGATAAATCAATATCACTAAATCTAAACCGACCTGTTTTTTGCAGGTCGGTTTTTGTGTATATATGGAATTTTTCTATTGTGATTTCAATAAGCTTATGCTATTATTTAATTGTATAGATGTACGTGCTTTCGTACAAATCGGATTTATTCTTTTTTAAGGAGGCAATTATGAAAACATCAAAGAGATTTTTGGCGGTAATACTGTC
>JAZSLX010000061.1:0-2405 GCA_045535605.1 Ruminococcus sp. | reverse complement strand
TATTATTGAAAAGGTTCATTCGGATTGCAGGATGAAGCTTTTTGAGTATCAGATTTCATATAGAGAAATATAAATTGAGATAGAAAAAGAGCCTTGATAAAACAAGACTCTTTTGAAAAAAATCAGTTTATTCTCACATATCCGCTTTGCTCTATAAGGGACTGGCCTTCCTCTGAGAGAAGCCAGTCAATGAGCAGGGGGATGTTTTCGTTTGTGTTGTCGGCTCTGTATACGGCGTAGAACTGTGCAATAACGGGATATGTGCCGTTTTGAATGTTTTCGGCACTGGGATAAACTCCGTTCATAGACAGCATTTTCACACCCTTGTTGTCTACAATTGTGTCCATATAATAGCGGAAGGAAAAGCCGATGGAAGCACCTGTTATAGCAAGAGGGGACTTAGGTGCGATTTCCTCGCCCTTCATAAAAGCATTCATAGCCGATTGGCTACCGCTTCCCTCAAGGCGGGACACAGGGTTTATAACTCTGTTTGCACCGCCGAGCTCAGACCAGTTTTTATACTTGCCTGAGTATATACCTCTGATTTGCTCGGCACTCAGGTTATCAACAGGGTTTTCCTCGTTTACAAAGAACACAAAGGCTTCAAGTCCCACAGGCACATATACAAGCTCCACGCCCTTATCCTCGGCATATTGCTTTTGCTCGTCGGAGGGAGCCGCACAGAAGAATATATCTGTAGTACCGTCTACAATGGCGGTGTAGCCTCGTACGGTGTTTTTGTACTGCATTTTGCTGTCAGGGGCAAAGTTCTCTCCGTAAAAATTATCGTCGGAGAATTTGCCTCCCTCGTAGGTGACACAGCCCTCAGGGTATATGTTGTGAATTATTGATGCATACACAGGCACCAATGCCGCCGCACCATCAAGGACAGGCAGATTGTCTGAAAGCTTTAAGGTGGAGTCAATATGTGCAAGGTCTGAGTTCTCCTCAAAGGGCAGAAAGCACTCAACGTCAATCATCTTTGCCTGAGAAGCAGAGCTAAAGTTATTTGCAAGGCGTTTTGTCAGGAGCATATATATGCTCAGGTTGAAAGCCATAAACATAGCAAGTGCCAGCAACAGCACAAGTATCTGTTTTATAAGGAGAGCTTTACCTTTCATATCACCACAGCTCCTCTCCTATAAAGTAGATGATGGAGCAGTGCTGATAGGCGTAGATTGCATATATCAGATGTGCAACTGTGCACACAAGGCACAGAGAGATAAGTGCAATCAGCACATAGGTGAAAACTTTTGCTTTCATAATATCACCTTACATATAGGCAATTACCATATACATCAGTACGATAACTGCAACAACAATTGCAAGCATAATACCTGCAAGGACAGAGGATACAATCAGCAGCACCTTCCAGGTGTTAATCTTTGACTGCAGTGTTGAGTCGGGACATCTTTTGTTTTTCTTTACTGTACCTACGTACATCACCAGAGATACAATGAAGAAAGCAAAGAATAGAAGGGGAATCATATAAAATAAAATTGAAAATAAATAACTCATAATAATCTCCTTGGGTATTTTCTGTCTTGATTATAGCGTATATAGCAACAGTTTGCAAGGTAAACAAGAAAAAAGAGCACCGACAAAGCCGATGCTCTTTTTATGAAACTTATGAATGATTAATGCGCTTTAATTTTAAATGGGTTCATACAGGTTGAAGCCGATTATTTTAAATCGCAGTACTTAATAAATTCTTCAAAGCTGCTGAACATAGGCTCCGTCTTGTAAAATCCGTTGAGGAATTTTTCGGGATCCTTGATATGTAGGGTGTAGTTAAGGTTGTGCTTGTCCAGATATTCCTTACTGCGTTCAGCAAAAAGGAAGTAATATTCGCCGAATATCTTGATATCGGGAACTTTGTTATAGGTTTTGTAATATTCTCTGGCAAGCTCAACAGCTTCGTCAAGCTGTTCTTTCTTTCTCTTCTCGTAGTAATCGTCAAGGGACATAAGTACCTTGGCAGGTGTTCCGCCCACTACGCAGTTGTCAGGAACGTCCTTGTTAACCAATGAGCCTGCGCCGATAATAACGTTATTGCCGATGGTAACACCCTTTAAAATAGTGGAATGAACGCCGATAAATACATTGTTGCCGATTTTAACTTTGCCTGATGAGCCCAGAGTGTGATCATACACGTTACGCAGTACGGCAAGGTCATAGCCGTGAGTAAGAATGGTAACGCCACGGGTGATTTTTACATCGTCACCGATTTCGATAAGCCATGGTCTGGTCAGATCCAGAGTGATTGTGTCACTGAAGAAAGCCACTCGCTTACCGATTTTGCAACCGAGACTTCTCAGGTAATCGGGACTTAAATCGTTGCGACCCAGCTTAACCTTGATTTTGTGTTTGAGTTTTATTTTGAGATTTTTAAGTTTACTTTTCAT
>JAZSLX010000015.1:0-2869 GCA_045535605.1 Ruminococcus sp. | reverse complement strand
AATCGGCAAGAAGAATCTTGCAGAGATCGCAATGTCCTACGGCTACGTTTACGTTGCTCAGGTAGCAATGGGCGCAGATATGAACCAGACCCTCAAGGCAATCACAGAGGCTGAGGCATATCCCGGACCCTCTATCATCATCGGCTACGCTCCCTGTGAGATGCACTCCATCAAGGGCGGCATGCAGAACTGTCAGAAGGAAATGGCTCGTGCCGTTGAGTGCGGTTACTGGAACAACTTCCGCTTCGATCCCAGACTCAAGGCAGAGGGCAAGAATCCCTTCGTTCTGGACAGCAAGGCTCCTGTTGCTGATTATAAGGAGTTCATCCTTTCTGAGGCACGTTACAGCTCACTGACACGTTCCTTCCCCGAGAGAGCAGAGCAGCTCTTCGAGGCAGCTAAGGAGAACGCAGTTGCTCGTTATGAGGAGCTGAAGAAGAGAGCAGAGCAGTAATTCACTGTGAAGCAATCGTCTTCCTATACAAAATAAATAACGCGGTTTAACCGCAGAAAACCCCCGATTGAAACTCAATCGGGGGTTTGTTTTATCGGTGTTTTTGTTTTTAGTGGCTTAAGATTTATTTGTATATATGACCAATGTGTTCTCTGTCTGTTATCTCCCAGTTTGCAAAGTCTGTACCCTTACCTGTGATTGTGTAGGTAAGGTTTTCGTCCTTACGTTCAGAGCCTGTGTAAATCTGGAAGTAGTGTGTACGGGTCATTGTTTCACCCTCGGGAATCTCGTCGTAAGCCTTGCCGTAGTCTCTGGAGGCTTTAATGCCTGCAGATTTAACAATGGTTGCGTGGAAGTTATCCTGAGAAACCTGTGCTGAGCTTATCTTAAGCTCTGTACCTGCGTCACCGCTTTTTTTAACAAGGAGACCTGTCAGGTTTTCGTTTGTATATTCCATGGAGTCGGAGTCCAGTTCTGCGTGGTCGCCTGTGATGATGATAGTGGAATTCTCGTAGATACCCAGCTCCTTCATCTGCTCAATATATTCGCTGATAAATTTGAAACAGCCTGTAGTCTGCTGAAGTGAGGTTACTGTGTTTCCACCAACTAAGTTGCAGTTTTCATCCATTGCAAAGGGAGAGTGACAGCCTCTCAGATGTAAAAACGAGAAGGTGTTGGTCTCGCTCTGAGTAGAGAGTCCTGTCTGTGCAAAGCTCTTGTATACTTCGGGGTCGCTGGATCCGGTCATATCGTACATGGGAGCATCACCGTCAAGGGTAACTATCTCACCGAAGGAGGAGGAACCTATGCTGTTGGATTTGAAGATTTCAGGTGCCCAGAAGTAAGATGAAAGCTCAAACAGCTTGCTTATAAGCTCACTTTTTGATGAAATTGTGTAGCCGTCTGCGGCAGAGGTGTTTGATACCAGATCACCGAAAACGTCGGCGTTGTCGTATGTATAGTAAGAGGGGATGTAGAGATTGATTTCATAGCCGTTTGCTTTCAGGTCAGGCAAAAAGCTTGAGGTAGAGTAAGCTTCCTTAAAATACTGTGTGCGTGTGGTTGAGTAGTCGTTTTCCCTGCCTGTGAGCATAGAGGTTACAGCGGGATAGGTACGGGGATATTTGGAGATGTTGTCCTCGTAGTAAGTGAAGCCGTCCAGAGAATCAAGATACTTTGAGTCTGAATCTAAAAGTTCCTTAAAGAAATGGTCGTCGAAGCGGTCGAGGATAATAACAACAATATTGTCTTTTGTGGAAAGCTCAAACATACCATCCGTTGTCAGGTAGACGTTTTTTTTCTGAGCCTGTGTACCGTTGTTCTGTTCGGACTGTGCATTTATGTAATTAATTGCAGAAGGAATAAGGCTTACTGTCTGCATTACAAGGACAAGAATCAGCAAAAAGCTCATAACGCTTCTGCCTGTCTCTGCGTTTTTGCTGAGTATTCCAAACCAGAGAAAAACTATACACAGAATTACCCATACAGTAAAGTTGATTACGATTTTTTCTGTGGAAGCAAGCTTTACATTGCCATCACCGGGCATACCTTGAAAGGTCATATTGGTGACAAAACTCTGTATGAAAGCCGCTGTCACAAGGAAGGCACACAGGGTGAAGATTGAGTGGCGAAGTGTACCCTTTGTAAGAAGCAAGACAATTGTGATAACTGCAGAAACTCCCAGTGAAATAAGAATAAATGCGGGAGCAAAGTCCCCCAGTGCAAAGGTGAACTCAGAAGAGTTTGAGAAGTAAACACTGAAGGTTGCACTGATAAGAAGTACAAAAGGCACAGTGAAGCCTGCAAGTAAAGAGGTTAAAACCTTGTTGCCTGTAATGCCGAATTTTTCTTTGAAATTAATATTGTTGGCGTATCTTGCGGACAATAGTATCATCCTTTCTTTGTTATTTGGCGGTGTTTTAAAACATACTAAAACCCGATATTAATACAGTTTATACTATATCACAATGCACTGTAAAAATCAATAAAAACAATAGTTTTGAAAAATGAATAAAGCATAAGGACCCAGGGCAGTATATACAGTAAAAAACAGCCTGATTGTGGGCTTTTGAAAAATTCTTTTTGCAAAAAACGCAAAAACACTTGACAAACCTACCCTTTTTGAATATAATTGTCTTTGCTACTTTGTTGTAGCGCATATGGCGGAATAGCTCAGTTGGCTAGAGCATTCGGTTCATACCCGAAGTGTCGTAGGTTCAAGTCCTATTTCCGCTACCATGTGGCCCGGTGGTCAAGAGGTTAAGACACCGCCCTTTCACGGCGGTAACACGAGTTCGATTCTCGTCCGGGTCACCACTTATTTTTACAATATCTGCCGGTGTGGTGGAATGGCAGACACAAGGGACTTAAAATCCCTCGGTAGCAATATCGTACCGGTTCAAGTCCGGTCACCGG
>JAZSLX010000107.1:0-4596 GCA_045535605.1 Ruminococcus sp. | reverse complement strand
TATATTTTTATTTTCTTTTCTGAGTGTAAATGCCACCGCCAAAGATATAGGTCCTACTCTGCCTAAGTACATTGTGGCTGTAATAACAAGCTTACCGAAGGTATCCAGGTGTGTTGTTAAGTCTCTGGAAAGTCCCACTGTTGCAGTGGCACTGACGG
This sequence comes from Ruminococcus sp., assembly GCA_045535605.1. Taxonomy (GTDB): domain Bacteria; phylum Bacillota; class Clostridia; order Oscillospirales; family Acutalibacteraceae; genus Ruminococcoides. The sequence continues at coordinate 4,438 of JAZSLX010000107.1, read as the reverse complement.
TTTCAAAGAGTATATCCAGAGCAGGGGCGTCTATAGAGGCAGAAAGCAGAAGTGTAGATACAAACATTGTAACAAATGATGTAGCTGCCACAGCAATTGCCTTGCTTATTGCTTCTTTTCTGATGTTTCTGTGGAAAAGTGTTACTTCGTTGTGGTTTCTTACAGTTGCCAGTGCTGAGGCAAAGAGCACAACGATTGTCACCGTCTTTATACCGCCTGCAGTACCCACAGGTGAACCTCCTATGAACATAAGAAGTAAGGATACAACAGAGGAGCCGTTTGTTAAGTTCTGCTGAGGTACAGAGGCAAAACCTGCTGTTCTTGTGGTGATTGACTGAAACAGTGAAACCTGAATTTTATCAAAGAGTGACATATTGCCGATAGTTAGGGGATTGTGGTATTCAAAAATAAATACGAACAGAGCGCCTGCAAATATCAGAATCAGACTTGCAGATATTACAATTTTGCTGTGGAGGGTGAGACCCTTAAAGCATCTGAGTTTCTGAGCTTTGAATTTTTTGATTACCCTGATTAAATCCCACCAGACTATATATCCCAGACCGCCAAGGATAATAAGTGCAGCTGTGACTGTATTTATAATGGGGTTTGTGGCGTAGTCACACAGGCTGCTTTCACCGATTATGTCAATTCCTGCGTTGCAAAATGCTGAGATGGAATTAAAGACGGAAATCCATATTCCTCTTGCACCGAACTGAGGTACAAACACCGTCATATAAAGCAGAGCACCCACAGTTTCTACAATAAAGGTGCCTATAAAAACTTTCTTTACAAATCTGACAAGTCCCGAAAGGGAGTTAAGGTTAAAAGCGTCCTGAAGCAGTAATCTGTCTGCAAGTCCCATTCTTTTGCGGAGGATTATCATAATTCCCGAAAGGATTGTGATGATTCCCAGACCGCCAATCTGAATAAGACACAGAATGACTATATGCCCGAAGGTGCTCCAGGTGCTCACTGTAGGCAGAGTCACAAGTCCTGTCACACAGGTGGAGGTGGTAGCTGTAAACAGTGCGTCTATATAGGGCACAGCCTTGCCTGTAGCCGAGCTTATGGGAAGTGCAAGCAATATACTGCCCACAAGTATGGCGGCTAAAAAGCTGAGCATAATAATTTGTGATGTAGAAAGAGCAAAAAACTTTTTCTTCATATAAAACCTCGTTGATTTTAATGCGGACGAGCAGTGCTCGTCCCTACACTGTAATATACGGATAAATTTACCTTTGTTGTACAGGATTATACCATATATTTTTACATCTTTCAATGCGATAAAGTGCAGACTTTTGTTTTTTTGCATAATACTTTTGCTTTGAGGCTAAAAACTTCGGAAAATATATGAAAAAATGAATTTAATTCTTCTTAAGCATTGACTTTGAGTACCTTTGGTGGTATCATATCTCTAATGAATCTTTAAGAGCGGTACAGAGATGCCGACAAGATTTGTGTATATATACGTTCGCGGTGTATAATACTATACCTGCGTCCATTATGTAACTGTGTCTTGTCGTATCCTGCGGCAGGATTTTTTTATTATATCGGTTATTTTTTTACTATACAGGTGACAGTTATGAAGTATCTGCTTACAAATGCTAAAGTGTATACAGGCGGCGAGTTTGTTAATACAAACATTCTCGTTGACGGCGGCATTATTGTCTCTCTGGGTAGCGATATTCAGGGCGACGGTGCTGCTATTCTCAATTTTAGCGGCTGTGTTATCTTTCCCGGCTTTGTGGATGTGCATGTGCATTTCCGTGAGCCGGGTTTTTCGTATAAAGAAACCATTGCCACAGGCTCTAAGGCGGCAGCCCGTGGCGGCTACACAGCAGTGTGTACCATGCCGAACTTAAACCCTGTGCCGGATAGCTTTGAGCATCTCAAAGCACAGCTTGATATTATAGACCGCGATGCGGTTATCAAGGTTTATCCCTACGGCTCAATTACAGTAGGACAGTTGGGTGAGGAGCTCTCTGATTTAGAGGCTATGACAGAAGGTGCAATTGCTTTCTCCGATGACGGCAGAGGCGTCCAGTCAAGAGATATGATGAAAGAAGCAATGCTTAAGTCAAAGGCTCTGGGTAAGATGATAGTTGCTCACTGCGAGGATAACGCACTGCTTCATGGCGGATATATCCACGACGGCAAATACGCAAAAACTCACGGACATAAGGGTATCTGCTCAGAAAGTGAGTACGGCCCCATTATAAGAGACATTGAGCTTGTGGAGGAAACAGGCTGTCCCTATCATGTGTGTCACGTTTCTGCAAAGGAATCTGTAGAAGCCATAAGGCAGGCTAAAAAGAGGGGAGTGGACATCACCTGCGAAACAGGTCCCCACTACCTTGTACTTGATGACAGCAACCTTCAGGAGGACGGATGCTTCAAGATGAATCCTCCCCTGAGAGATAAAACTGACAGAGAAGCACTTATCGCAGGAATCCTTGACGGCACAGTGGATATGATTGCCACTGACCATGCACCTCACAGTGCTGAGGAAAAGTCAAAAGGACTTGAGAGAAGTGCAATGGGAATCACAGGTATCGAAACCGCTTTCCCCATTCTCTACACCAAACTAGTAAAAACGGGTATAATAACCCTCCCAAAACTCATTGACCTCTTAAACACTAACGCAAGAGAGCGCTTCGGTATAGGAAGCGCCATTGCAGTAGGTGAGAGTGCAGACCTGACGGTCTTTAATCTCAATGAGGAATATATAATAAATCCTGAGGAGTTTATCTCCAAGGGTAAGGCAACTCCCTTTAAAGGAGAAAAAGTTTTTGGAAAATGCCGCCTGACAATGTGCGATGGCACAATCGTCTGGCAGGAGAATGAATAAACGGAAGGAGAAATTATTATGGCAAAACGTAAAGACATCAAGAAAATTCTGATTATCGGCTCAGGTCCTATTATTATCGGACAGGCAGCAGAGTTTGACTATGCAGGCACACAGGCTTGCCTTGCACTTAAAGAAGAGGGTTATGAGGTAGTTCTCTGTAACTCCAACCCTGCTACAATTATGACAGATACAACAATTGCCGATAAGGTTTATATGGAGCCTCTCACACTTGAGTATATCGCAAGAATCCTCCGTTACGAGAGACCCGACGCAATCATCCCCGGAATCGGCGGACAGACAGGACTTAACCTTGCAACACAGCTCCAGAAGAAGGGTATCCTTGAGGAATGCGGTGTTGAGCTTCTTGGTACAAGCTCAGAGAGTATCGAGCGTGCTGAGGACAGAGAGCTGTTCAAAGAGCTTTGCGAGAGCATTGACGAGCCTGTTATTCCTTCAAGAATCACTTACAACCTTGAGGAAGCTAAGGAAGCAGCAAAGGAAATCGGCTACCCTGTAGTTCTCCGTCCTGCATTTACTCTGGGCGGTACAGGTGGCGGCTTCGCATATAACGAAGAAGAGCTTATCGAGAAGGGTGTCAACGCATTCCGTCTTTCTCCTGTGTCTCAGGTGCTTATTGAAAAGAGTGTTAAGGGCTACAAGGAAATCGAGTTCGTGGTTATGCGTGACTCAGCCGACCACGCAATTATGATTTGCGGTATGGAGAACATCGACCCCGTAGGCGTTCACACAGGCGACTCTATGGTTGTTGCTCCCATTATGTCACTGAATGACCACGACTTCAATATGCTCAAGGAAAGTGCCCTGAAGATTATCAAGGCTCTGAAAATTGAGGGCGGCTGTAACGTACAGTATGCACTGAATCCTGATTCATCCGAATACTATCTCATCGAGGTAAACCCCAGAGTTTCCCGTTCTTCTGCTCTTGCTTCCAAGGCTTCAGGCTACCCCATTGCAAGAGTTACTGCTAAGATTGCAGTTGGTATGACTCTGGAGGAGATTAAGATTGCAAACACAAATGCGGCTTTCGAGCCTGACCTTGACTACGTTGTTGCAAAGCTCCCCAGATTCCCCTTCGATAAATTCCCCACAGTTTCCAACGAGCTTTCTACTCAGATGAAGGCTACAGGCGAGGTTATGGGTATCGGCTCAACTCTGGAGGAATGTCTCTTAAAGGCTGTGCGTTCTCTGGAAACAGGCGTATGCCACTTCTTTATGCCTAAGTTTACAAAGTGGACTACTGAGGAAATTTATGATTACATCAGCAACTTCCACGATGACAATTTCTTTGCTGTTGCAGAATTGTTCAGAAGAGGCGAGAGCGTTGAGAAGCTCCACGAGGTGACAGCAATCACTGAGCTTTTCCTTGAAAACCTCAAGATGATTGTTGATTTTGAGAAGGTTATCACTGACAACAAGGGTGATATCGAAACCCTCAAAGAGGCAAAGAAAATCGGTTTCTCTGATAAGTTCATTGCAATGCTCTGGGGCATGACAGATGACCAGATTTTTGCTCTTCGTAAAGAAAACAAAATCTTCCCCATTTACAGAATGGTTGATACCTGCCACACA
>JAZSLX010000035.1:0-44574 GCA_045535605.1 Ruminococcus sp. | reverse complement strand
TCCGTAATATCCCATGAGAGGAGCTGCATAATCTTCTCTGCGTTGTCTGTAGCAGGAGTTACGCTGTTGCCCCATGTAATAAAGTCGGATCGTAGCCATGTCGTTCTGTGAGCCAAGGAGTTGTAGCCCCTAATTGTCTTCCTAAGACCGCTTGGCCTCCGACTTTCCGTAATATCCCATGAGAGGAGCTGCATAATCTTCTCTGCGTTGTCTGTAGCAGGAGTTACGCTGTTGCCCCATGTAATAGTAGAGCCACAGGTGATAACGTTTTCAGAAGCCTTGAAGCCCTGTGTTACATGATAGGGCTCCCAGCCGATAGCTTCGCAGGTATCCTCGTCCTCTGCAAATGCAAAGGGCTCCATATAACCGAAGGTGCCCATTCGGTTTTCCTTGATCTTGTAGCCTGCAAGGTTGAGCATCGCAAGAGAAATAAATCTGCCCAGAAGCTTGTTTGCTTCAGCATTTGTCATATCCTCGCCATAGCTTATACCAAGCTCCTGCGCAATAGGACCGTTTATAAGTGCATAAGGTGTCCATGCATGGGTACTTACGAGAGGCTTGTAGAAGTTACCGTTACCAAAGCACTTTGTAATAGCAATACAAAGTGGCATATACTCAGGAGGACAGCCTGCCATAACAGCATTTACCGCTACCTGATATGCAGTGATGGTGCGGTTTGCAGGAGGAACGTCCTGAGGTTCACCACTATGGCTTGTACAAACAAGATCTTCTGCATCGTAGGGTGTATATGCAAGGTAATACTCTACCTTTGCCTTTGTGGGAGGAACAACAGGAAGACCGTCGGTCATTTCGTTGACCTCGTAGAATTCCTGAATTCTCTGATATGAACCGGTGAAGATTACATCATTGTACTTAGCGCTGTTGACAGCACCCGCTATCTCGTCAATTTCTGACTGTGTAATCTGAGTTGTAAGAGCTGTTACAACCTGGTTGTAAAGAATGTCTCTTGCCTTTGTTTCCTGTATTTCTGTTGTATCTGCAGCAAAAGCACCGGGATAAGCAGCTGTTCTTACAACAGGAACACCGCGGCTGAGGCCTGTGGACTGAATCTGTGCAATAAAGGTCTCAGCACCGACTACAACTGCAGGAATACCGATGTACTCAGCAGCAAGAGCGTTACCTGTTTCCTTTACGGTACAGATACCGCAACCGCAGTTACCTGAGATAACAGCGTCAACGCCATAAGCTTTAAGCTTCTGCTGAAACTCCTTGGACTGTGCACTCTGATTGTTAGGGTTAAAAGTACCGCCCTTACCAATCTCATCCATATAGTAGGTTTTACAGCCGAACTCTTCCTCAAGCATATCCCTGAGAATTGCATGTGTAACAGAAGCACTGAAGCTTCCGCCAACAAGTGCAATAGTCTTGCCCTTGAGGGTATCAAGTCTCTTTGGCTGTGTGATAGGCTCAATAGTTGAGCCGCTTGGCACGGGAGATACCACTGCGAATGAGTTGTTCAAGGGCTCGATACTATCAAGACTTGTAGCCGAGGTTGAAACAAAGCTTACTGTCAACATAGAAAGCAAGCATAACAAACTCAAAAGCAGCGATAACGTGCGCTTTAAGATGTTTGATTTCATGAAACCATCCTCTCAAAAAATTTTAATATGAAACGTCGGATACCATCCCGAAGCTATCCGACATAAAATATTACTAAGCTAAAAATCACTCAGAAAAGTAAAGCTCATCAATCGTTGCCTGTGTAGGTGCAGGGAGATTCTCAGGTGTGTAGTATGTAGCACCGCCGAATATTGCATCTGCAAAAATTGAGCTTTGGGTTGTATCGTCAAGGAATCTGAGGTTGCCGTTCTCGTCAAACTCATAAGACACGGTGTACTGAGTATCTTTATCAGTAACCAGGCTGAATGTAAGCTCTGAGCCTGAGGCTGTATATGCATAGTACATATATCTGTCAAGACCTAAGTCTTCACTTTCATAGTGGATAGTCATTACACCCTTATCCCCTATGGAGACAGTCTCCAGATAAGAGAAGGTATAATAGTAATATGAAAGTGTGCGCTCGTTGGTTGCCCATTCACCTGTCAGCTTTTCATCAACCTCGTAGTTCTTATATGAGGCTTTTTCATAATCAGGCGCCTTTGCCTGCACAAGAATATATTCCTGTGCATCAAGGGTTTGTCCTGTGGACTCGTCGGTAGTCTCAGGATAAACCAGTGTGAGCTTTGCGTTGCCTAAAAGCTTTGAACCTGTGATTTTGTACTCAAGATTCAAAGAGCCAAGATTAATCTTCTCTATTGAATCCTCCTCTGTAAACTCATAGTCGTAATATTCAACACCGCCCTGATAGCAGATGTTCCACTGGCCTTTTCCGTAGCGGTTAGGCTTATCAAAAACATAATAAACTCTGTCCGACTCAGGGATCTCGTCTGAGGTTGCCTGAGCTACCTCAGGGTTTTCAACAAGCTCCCATGCTCCTGCAACTGACTTCGGAAGAATAAAGGACAAGCCCACAGCAATAAGAAGTGCTAGAACAACTGCTATAGCAATTATCACAGCCAACCCCTTTTTACTGTGGAAAAAGCCTTTTTCCTCCGCTGTGTTTTCTGTTGTTTCTTCAATAAATTTGTCTTCCATTGTTTTCCCGCCTTTTATGTATTACCGTATTTTTTATTAAGTCTACGGCACTCTGCACCGTTATTAAGTAGTAGCCTATGGTGGCTGATTTGCCCGAAAAAAGTCAGCCGGTGCATTTTTTGTTACCAAAGTCATCGGCTTCTCAATTATTATTTTCTTGGTAAATTCTTCTTTAGCAAAAGCCCATGCTACCCCAAACTAACACTGTTCATATTCTATTATATTATAAATCTAACGCTGTTCGTTTGTCAACGAAATCGTGGTTATACTGCATAAATATCGCCCAACAAGTCAATAAAATATGTAAGCTTACCCAAATTTACACAAGAGTACACAAGTATAAAAGCCCAACCGGAAATTCAGCCTGCAAAAAAACCTCCCCGAAGTTTTTACTCTTTGGGGAGGTTCTCTTATTGTATTAAGTTATTTTGCCTTACGTCTTTGAAGCACAAGAACAAATGCAGAGGAAACCCACAGTACAATAAATGAAACTGCAAGAAGTGCATTGTTCACACTGCCTGTGTTTACTGTATCCTTGTTTGTTTCGTCCTTGCCTGTTTCCGACTCAGGGTCAGAAGGCACCATAGGATTACCGCCTGAAATCATTCCGCCACCCTCAGGGCTGTTGGAATATACATCCTCCCCTATCTTATAAACAGTTTTATGAGAGCTGTCAGGCACAGGTACGTAGTCTGTGAGTATGGTCTGATACCAGACCTGTGTGCCATCTGTGACGCCGTTGTTCATCAGATATGCTACCTTTCCGCTTATGAAGTCATGGGGCTCCGCAGCAGTACCTGCCTCATCAAACTCAGAGCCTGTTGCATAAACATCAGGATAATAGTTGTTATATGCGACTATATCGTTCATATTGCAGATACCGATAATTGCGCCTGTTGCACCCTTCACTTCACCGCAGGTGTAGCTATCCACAATAATCATATTGTCGCACTGTGTACCGCCAACTAAACCGCCGGCGGCAGCATTCACAGGAACATCAAAGGCAGAAATATTACCGCAATGCTGTACACGGCAGCTACGCTCTACATATCCTACAATACCGCCAAAGTAATCGGTTGTTACACCTGTACTGCTGTAGGTATTGTGTGCAATACATCTGAAGAAGTCCACCGCACTTGAGCCTGTGTAGCCTGCAAGAGAGCCCATATACTTAACGCTCTTTATATTTGACAGGTCATAGGTAAGGTTTGAATATACATCTGTAATCTGTCCGCCCAGGGTTTTACCTGTAACTGCACCCAGAGAGTCAACCTCTGCAGGTGAATCAGATACAAAACTTATTATTCCCGTAAGCCTCAGGTTACGGATTATACCGGAATTCACACCGAACAGTCCTGTGTGCTCTCCTGCATAGAGGGTGATTCCGCTTATGGTGTAGCCCTGTCCATCAAAGGTACCGTTGAAGCAATTCTTTTCTGTGTTGCCGATAGGTGTAAAGGGCATATTCATTACACTTAAGTCCATATCGCTTAAAAGCTTCACCTTCATCGAAACAGGAGTTTTGTCAAACTTTGCGTAAGTATGGTCCCCGTTTACAACAGCAGAAATCCAGTAAAGCTGGCTTTCGTTTTCTACCTCATAATATCCTGTGGTGCTGTTATAAACAGCAGGGATAAACAGGTAGTTTGAGTAGGATTTATCCAGTCTTTCGTATACTGTACCACCTGCAAACAAGGGAGATTTATCTACCCCAAGGTCGTTATCAATATTCTGATACCAGACCTGAGTGCCGTCGGTGACACCCCTATTCAGGAGGTATGCTACCTCACCGCTATTGAAAGCCTCTGCAGACACATGGGTTGCATGGGTCTGCCAACCAACCCCGTCAAGGGTGTAGTTGTTTTCGTAGTGCTTGCTGATGTCATTTCCGCTGCTGACATGATAAACAATATCACCTGAGCAATCCCCGACTTTTCCGTAATTGTAGGAATTCTTGATAGTAAGTTCAATATCATAGCTGGTCTCTGCCACCAGACCGGATACTCTGGAAACACCGCCTGTAAAGATTACATCAGAAAGGTTTGCACAATAGTCAAGATACAAACTTGCACCTGTTGAGTGCTTAGCCACTATACCGCCGAATCTGTAAACCATCATTATTTCATAGGTGTTGTCAGCTATACATCTTACAAATCTGCCCTCACCACGGTTTACAAAGCCTGCAATACCGCCCAGGTCGCTAATTCTCACCGCTGTTGCCGAATAGAAGATATTGCATTTGCTGTAGATGTTTTCAAAGTATGCTTTTGTACAATAACCCGCCAATGCACCCACAGCGTTAATTTCCTCACTGCCCGTTTTCATAATCAATGTGTAGTCAAGAACCATGTTTTTAATGGTTGCGTTTTCAATATATCCAAACAAACCTACGTTGTTATTGTTGTACGAGTCAGAGGGACAAATTGCGTCTACATCAACTGTCAGCTCACCGCTGATTTTGAAACCTTGTCCGTCAAGGACACCAAGGAAAGAAGCACCTGTACTGTAATTACCCATAGGTATCCAGTTCATTTCTCCAAGGTCTATGTCCTTTGTAAGAACTATGTGTGCATCAACATAATCCACATATTTTGTACCGTCCGAGGGATGTTCAACTGTTATGAGCTGATTTACAACATCCGCGAAATGGATAAACTCCTCTCTGTTGCTTATTCTGTAGGGGTCGGACTCGGTGCCGTGACCAAGAAGGTGATAAATCGAAGGAGCTTCTCCGTCATAGGAAATCTGCACATCGCCCTCAGGCATAATAAACCGCAGAACATTTCTGTCCTCGTTGTCAGAATCCGAGGTTATGTAGTTTATATATCTGCCGCCGCTCTTTATTGAAAGACCGCTTACGGAATAGGCAGGATTGTAGTAAATCTCTACAGTATTGTTTGCAACTGCTGCTGACGGTATCTTGTCAATATCAAGCATATTGCTGGTATCAATGGCAGAGCTGTATGTGATTTTGTAGGGAGTGAGAACAGTGCCGTCTGTTGCAAGCACAGGCTTGCCTGTTGTGCTATCTGCACCCCACATATACAGACCCTGTAATGGCAGGTTGTTCTTTGCTGTATCTGAAAGCTCCAGTATAAAATCAACAGATTTATACTCAGAAGGAGTTACAGCCTTGCAAGAGAAGTTTCCTGCTGTAAATGTCTGGTTATTTCCGTAATACACATAGGAGGTAGTTACCTTGCCACTGTGATTATCAGGAGCAAACATAACCTCCTTTGCATCTGTATCAAGAATAACAAGGTTTTTTACAGTCATATACTCGCTACAGGTCTTGTAGTATACAAAAAGTGTATCAGCTGTTGTACTTACAGAATCAATAACACTGTTGTACACACTGAGATTTCCCTTTACATCCCTTGCAATTACAGCGCTCTGCACACTACAGTTCTTAACTGTCATATTTGTAAGGAGTGCGCCGCCGTTTACATTACCTAAAAGGAAGCTTTCACCCTGAGAGGATATGCTTTCCAGAGTCAGGTTTTTGAGTTCTCCGCTAATATTCTCAATGAAGCTTCCGCTGAGCTTTGCGTTGCTTATGGTGTGGCCATCGCCGTCAAATACACCTTCAAAGGTGTATTTTGAATACATGCTGCCAAGGGCCTCTCCCCCGCAGTCTATATCTGCACAAAGCTTGAAATATGCGGATTCATAGGAAGAATAGGAGTTTGATTTTTCAATCGCCAGCTTAAGCTCCCTCAGGTTATAGATAAGGTAGGGCTCCTCCATGGTACCCATACCCTCAAAGGAAATAATATTATACACAGGGTGCACCTTTACACTCTGTGAAGGCATAGTGAAATAAAATTCGCCGTTACCCTTAGTAACGCTTGCCACCTTTTCGTTATTATTCAGGTCTGTTACTTCAACCCTGTATCCTGTTGTGCGTATGGTTACTCTTGTTCCCGGTGCAACAGGATTGGTAAGACCAACCATTGTACAGCTTCCGTCTCGGTTACTGACAAGGTAAACATTATGGGAAACCTTATCAGGGGTAGTTATTACAGGATAGGATTTATCCCCTGATATCCAGTAAGCCGCCATGCCGTTTTCATCATTGTAGGAAATGAGTTTTTCAAGGAGTGCTCCGCCCTTTGCCTCATCCTCAGACACCTGATTAATACCCTTTACATCTGTTGCCCAGTTGATGTTTTTATCAGGTGTATGGTAGCAGTTATCAAAGGTTGAGTTTGTGATATAACCTGCCACACCGCCGATATTGAGGAGATTCTCCTCTACAATATTATTTGCAACAAGATCACCTGCATAGTAGCAGTTGCGCACATCTGAATGCTGTGCATGACCTACAACACCGCCTGCCCATGCAGTTGATGAGTAGGTATTAACATTGGCATAGGAGCCGCAGTTGCTCACCTTACATTCATAGGCATAGCCTATAACACCTGCAATCTGGGTATCGCCTGAAACATCACCTGTAGTAAAGCAGCCGCTTATTATTGCGTACTCTGCCTGTCCTGCAAGTATACCCTTAATTGCATTCTCTGTTCCCACAGTACCCTGTATTAAAGCATCTTCAATAATCAGGTCTTTAATCTGTGCATAGCTCTGAGCAAGGCCCTTACGCTCACCTCTTACAACACCGAACAAACCGCTCTGAGCCAAGCCCTCACTTATTTTAAGTCCCTTTATGGTATGCTGTCCGCCGTCAAACACACCAGAGAAGGCTGTGTCCTCGCCTGTAGCTTTTACACCGATAGGATTAAACTCCTGTGTAAGGGTTATATCCTTTGTAAGAAGATAATGGGCTTTATTATAGGGCTTCTTATCCTCTCCGTATGTTTCACTGTTGCTAACGTACTTTGAAAGTGCCACAAGCTCATACTCGTTGCTGATAAGGAAGGGAGCTTCCTTTGTACCGCTTCCCTCAAAACTATAGGGCACAAGCTCGTCACCTTCATTTACAGATGTAAGACTCAGCACAGCAGGATAGGGATTAAGTCCCATAGAGCCTGTGTTTACTTCCTCTGTATGCTTTGCAGGCGCATACTGCACAGAGTAGGTGCCTGAGCCTGTCATAACATCGTCAAGATTATACACGCAGCTGTACTTTGCACTCATAACAAAGTTATTTACCATTGTGGCAGGGGTGTTACATACATACTCAATGTTTACATTGTTTCGTGTATATGCACCACTGCTTGAATAACTGCCCACCTTTACAACGTATTCATTGTAGGCAGAGTTATAGGAAACATCAGCAGTGCTGAAAGAAATCTTTGCACTGCTCAGCTCAGGCTTTACACTGATAGTTACATAAGCCTCTTTGCCGTCAAAGGAAAGGTCAGCTTCACTGTTTCTCACTGTCCACGGGCAAGCAAAGTCAGCTTTGTTGAATCTTGATGAAAGGCTGGAGTTATAGCCTGAAATAGCCAGCTCTGTCATCAGGGCAGAAAGAGCAGTGCTGTAACCCAGATAGTCAGACTTTGTAACAGTACCATTGTCAAACACAACTCCCTGTTCTCCCCTGTACAAATTGTACTCAAGGGTACCTGTTGACACTCCTGCAGGATAAATATCGTTTCTGCTGTTGTCGTAGGGATACGCAATAGCGTAGCAGTATTTCATACTGCCTGCATTTTTGCCTGCAATACCGCCCAGTGTAAACTGTGCAGACTTTTCATTCAGGTCATATTCAGGCTCAGCTATGCTGTTTACAATGAAACCACCTGAGTTGTTAACTGCGACAATTGTGCCCACAACAGCAGAATCTGCAGTTATGCTGAGGGTACCTGCCTTTACAACGCAGTTTGTAATATAGCCTGAGTTGTTTGCTGTAACCGTTGCAACATTTGCCTTTTCTCTGTCAGCTACAGTAACATCGACATTATCAAACCGACAGGAGGTTATAAAGCAGTTTTTGCCTACTTCCCCTGCAAAGAAAGCACAGTTTTCAACTGCCGCATCGTTGTATACAGCACTGCTGTCCTTGAAATTAAGCAGACGCACCGCACTGTCAGTGACAGACTTATACAAGGGTGCATTATTAAGGTTAATTCCTGACACAGTGTGTCCTGCACCATCAATCTCTGCGTTGCCTAAGATGTAGTTACCTGTCAGCTCCTCATCAGAGGGCACAGCAATGTCGGCTGTGAATTTAAAATATGTCTTGCTTGAATAGGACTCATTTGTAAGCAAATAAGTCTTAAAACTTGTGTAATCTGAAATTATGTACGGGTCTGTGCTTGTTCCCTTTGTGCTGTCAGAAAGAGCAGTGATAATAGTATCCGCCGCACTTACAAGTCCTGTGGAAACGCAGCCCAGAACAACCAGAGCAACCATAAGCAAAGACAATATGCGTTTTTTCAAAATAACATTCCTCCTCTTAAAGCGGGAAAGGACAGGCAAAAACTGCCCTTTCCGCTTGTTCTTTCTGCTTGGCTTACTGTCTTATTCTGCGTCTGAGCATTATGATGATTAACGCTGATGCAATCATCATAAAGACAGCTGCCACCCAGATACAGGACTGCTGTCCTGTGGTAAGAGCACCTGAACTGTTGTTTTCCCCTGTGGTTTCCTGTGAAGCCTTTGTGGTATCAGGCTCCGTGGCAGCAGAGGTCTCACCCTCTGTGGGAGCTGTTTCAGGTAATGTGGAAATATCTGTTGTGGGAGCAGTGGATGAAGGCTCTGTAGGTACAGGAATCTCACCCTGCTCACTGTTTATAAATTTTGTTGATGCATTGGGAACTGAAGTAGAAACCGCCAGACCGTTTTCGGTGTACAACGCAGAATCCTCGCTTATGATAAGTCTTGCATTTTCAAGGCTCACTTCAATAATGTTTGCGTATTTAGCATCAATGGAATCTGTAACCAGAATGAGGGTTTTATCCCCTGCAATACTCTCTGCCTTATACATAACGGTATCAACACCATCAATACCCTTTACCTTTGCCTCAAGGGTGATACCTTCAAGATTCTTTGCAAAAATATCACTGTCAAAGGCAATTGCAACAAAGGTGTCACCAATATTGCTGATTTTGCCAGTACCTTCATTTCCTGCTACTGCACAGTCTATCGCCTGTGCTTTCTTGAGTGTAGCTTCCTTAATACTCTCAGGCAGTGCAGTGTCAAGCACAATCAGCTTATCCTTTGTATAAAGCTCACCGCTTGCCTTGATTTTCTTATTAAGTGTGAAGCTGCAGCCTGCAGAATCCTCAGGAATATCTGCAGCTGCCTTATAAACAGCAGTGCACTCATCCTTAAAGCCGGCAAACTTAAGAGTAACTGTTACATTATTAACTGAGCCGTCTGCGTAGGTTATGCTCTGCACAGCCTGCAGGCTTGTATCCGCAAAGGATTTCTCTGCAACACTTTCGTTGAACTTAACTTCTGCAACAAGCTGGGTTTCATCCAGAGAAATGCTCTCTGTGCTGAGGGTTGCACTCTCAACAACACCTCTGCCTGTTGTATCATAGGTATACTCTGCAAGGTCTGCAATCACCTCGCAAACGCCAACGCCGTTGGAGTTTGTTATCAAGGAGTTTACGTCTGAGAAACGCTTTGACAGAGTAAACTCAACAACGCAGTCTGCAGGAAGTATCACCGCAGAATTGCTTACAAATCTGAGCTTGTTGCCCTGTGCACTTTCTGCTGCCATGTAAAGTTCAGCTATAGTGTCACCTGCTGTCATATACACCTTTGTGTATACTCCTGCAAGGGTCTCAGCCTTTATCTCATCCTCAAACATAACATCAAGAACCAAGCTGTAGCCCATATCACCCTTGCTCACAAGCTCAAACTCAGCATCTTCTGCCTTGAGCCTTGAAACCTCAAGGAGAGGTCTGTAAAGAATTGCATTGCCGAAGATATACTCTCCGTCCTTTGAGGTAATATTCTTACCCGCGGGAACAATAAGCTCCGGCATTACCTCAAGAATCTTTGTAACCTGCTGATACTCAAGGGATACATCCTCTTTGCACTTGTAGGTCGCAAGGCTTGCAAGACCGAACTCGCCCTCTATGGTCTTAACTGAGTCAAACTCAAGTGTGAGTATTTCGGTAGTGCTCAGGTCGTACTCGCTGATATACTGTGTAACCTCTACTGTTGTACCTGTGAGGGTACTCTCGTCAACCTGTGTACTGAAGGTAAGGTCTGCACACAGAGTATTGCCTGCACCTCTGAACTGTCCGTTTTCAAAGTAAGGCTCAGACTTTGCAATGCATGCGCTGGTGTTGAAGGTAAGCTTCTCAGTATCCATCAGTGCAGGGTTAATAGAGATTTTATCAGCCTGTGCTGTAATCTCCTTGTCACCTGTATACTCAATCTCTTTTGAAATCAGAGTATAAGTAACTTCCTTATTCATACCGTAGTCGGCATTTTTCTTTGCTCTGAAGCAAAGCACCTCGTTCTGTGTTGTAATGGTATGGATAAACAGGTCAAGCTCACGACTCTTCACCTCGCCTGTGGTAATATCCCTGATTTCCTCAAGGACAGTTATATAGGCACTCTTATCCCCGATAATCTGAGAGATATCCACCGCCTCGTCAAAGAAAACGAACACAGCAGGAGTGCATACAGGAGAAGATGAAGACTTAAAGTCGGTAATCAACTCGATATAAGGAGCATATTCTGACTTAAGCTTATTGTATGTAATATCAAGTGTTGTTTTGTCGCTGATTACTGTTGTAATGTCATTTTCAAGGTAATCCCCGTCAGCGGTTACAAGAACATAGTTCTGATCATTCAGCACAATGCCTTCTTCAAAGCTGAAGGTCTTTGTAATCTCCTCTTTTGCAAGAGTCAGGGAGTCAGCTCTGTAGATTGCTGTGCGATTGTCAGCAGTGAGAGAAACGTACTTGAACTCTACCTCTCTGACAGTACCGTCAGGGTCTGTTGTTCTGTACAGAAGCTTTGTGCCCTCAAGACGGCTCTCTTCAGGCTGAGTCATAAATCTGACACGGACACTCTTGTGAACACAGCCGTCAGGCATTTCCTCATCCTTTGCAACAGTTACAGACATGATGCCTGATTCCTTAAGCTCGTAGCTTACTTTGTCGTAGTCAGGTATAGCTGTGTTGACGGCTGTGCCGTTTTCTGTCACAATCACACCCTCGGGGATGTTTGAATCCTCAAGGACATATGTGAGCACTGCACCTGCTTTGCTTGTAAGCTCAGTGCCAAGTATCAGGGACTTGCCGTCCTTAATATCCACACCCTTGAAGGTAACTTTGTTACCTGTGGGGTTGCCGTCCTCATACTCAGCAAAATCAAGAGTAATATCCTCAAAGTTCTTACCCTCAGAAAGTGCAATGTTACTGCTGAAGTTAAGGGTAAAGAACGCACTTCTTGTTCTTCCGCGAAGCAGCGGTGCATCAAGAGTTTCCTCGTAGCTCTGCACCTGATAGTAGGGTGTAGTGTCAGCATCCGTAAGGTCTACAGTACACTTTGCACCATCCAGTGCAAGCTTCTCGCCCTCATCAATATGAGCTGTGATAGTTACGTTATAAAGTCCAAGCTCCAGTGTATCGGACATATACAGAAGCATTCCGTAGTTATTAAGCTCTGAGGCAGTTGAAACAGTTTTTCTCACAATCTCTTTTCCTTCGGAATTCTTGACTGTAACAGTAAAGTCACCGCCGTTTGTCAACTGATTTCCGTAGAGTCTCAGCTTATTTCCTGTGAAGCTGAAGCTTATTGTGCTTTCGTCCTTTTCTGTAGTTGCAAGGTCAAAGTTATCCGCATACACATAGTCCTGATTTGTAAACTCAAAGCCCTCTGACTTTATAAATTTGTTAAAGTTGATAATCTTTGAGTCTGTCAGGTTAAGGTATACCATCTTGTAAATAGAAGTGCCCTTTATGCTGAACAGAAGTCTTACAAAGCCCTCGCCCTTTTCAGGGAGTGAGAGCACCTTGACCTTGATGCTGCCGTCCTCCTGAGGATTGCTTATGCTCAGGCAGTCAGAGCCAATCTCGTATACTCTCAGTTCGCTTAAATCGTAGCCTGTGGACAACAGATTGGGTTCAAATCTGATTTCCTGACCCAGCATTGCAAAGCGCACCATATTTGACTGTTGCTGTGAGGGACCGGATACCATGCCCTCTAAAGATATGGCGTCAAGTGTCACCTTGGGCTCTTCCTTACAGAGGAACACTTCTGTTGAATCATTGTTTGTTGTAATCTGCTCATCTGCAGTATTAATCTCAAAAGCATAATAGAGGGAAGAATCCTGCAGATAATCCTTCACGTTGAACTTGTCAGAGAAGTAAGCAATATTACCCTCCTCAAGATCTTCCTTATCAATAGTAAACGAGAACAATGTGCGGTTAAGAACAGGAACGTTGTCCTCATCCAGATTGTAAATATTACAGCTTATTCTGGGAGCTGCGCCTGCAGGCTCGGTACCTGCATTCTCTACTCCTACAGTAAAGCTCATAATACCGTTTTCGTCTATTCTCACCTTTGCGCCGTTTATTCTCAGCTCAGGTAAATCCTCAACAACTCTGTAAACCTGAAGCTTGTCGGAGTCGGGGTTATCCTTGTGTACATTGTAGCTGTCAACGAGTGAGTCATAATAAACAGTTGTACCGTAGTAATCGGTAATCTGCATACAAAGGATCGAGCCGGGTGCAGGTGTATTTGTGAGAGTAAATTCCATTGTGCCCTCGTATCCGTCACCTGCAAGGAGCATACCACTCAGCTCCTCATGTGCGACCTCATCATACATAGCTCCGCTCTCATCTGTGAAATACAAGGCTACGTACATATCCTCCAGTGCTCTGTCGCCCATATTGTCAATGGTATACTCTACAGTGATGTTTTCTCCTGCTGTGAGCACCTCATTATCCAAGTCAAACTGAGCAACATCCACTGCGATAACAGGGTCGCTGAAGGTGATAAGGCTTATGTCTGTTCTTGCCTTATCACTTGAGTAATCCAGCATAGGTGTGGTGATAAAGGGCTTTGTCTCGCCATTTTCATCCACATAGGTTCCGTCATAATAATCGTAAAGATTGGGGTCGTCGGAATTCAGCAGGTCGATAGTTGTGCCGTATTCGTATGTAAAGGGAACATAAGAGGACTTGAGCGCAAGTGCAACATTGCCATCCTCGTCAATCAGTGCAGAGTAGTCCTCAAAGGATACTGAGCCTGTTTCCTTACGGCTGTCGTATGCCTCCTGACTGAATGCGTCAGAATATGTGAGTGTTCTGGGCTTGTTCCAGACCTTATCCTGTGCATTATATTCTACAATGCACAGAGTATCTGTATAAGCAGAATCACCTCTGGAAGTATCGTTGAAGATAAGGCTTATGTTGCCTTCCTCCGACACCGCAACGATGTAGTCATCAAGATGTCCGTCATACAGCACACCTATTACAGCCTCGCTGCCTGTTCCTGAATTTACAGCATTTACTGCCTTTTCAAGGTTCTTGTAATCAACATAGTTTACTGAGGCATTAGTATGATAGAACAGAGTAGGTGTTGCCTGTGAAGCAGTTACATCCTCGCCGTTTTTGCATATAACTGCATTCTCAAGCTGAACATCCTGCAGGATAATCTCGTTGTAATACTCACCTGTAGCCTCATTGTAGTAGATAGTGGGCACCTCATCTGCACCATCAAATACCTTGTCTGTGTCCTCGTCAAAGTCAAATCTGGAGTCAACCACTACAGTCTTTGAGAACGTTACAGAACCGTCGGAGGCAATATCACCTGTAAGGTAGTGAATCTCCTTTAGGGTACCTGTTCTGCCTGAAACCACGCTGTAGGGAATCTCAGCAGAATAAGCAACAGCAAAGGTATCGCTGTCACACATAACTGCATCCATAGAGGTTATCTTGTAGCCTGCCTTGAGCCTTGAGGCAATTACCTCATCCAAGGGCACGCTTGCTGTCTTTTTAACCTCTCCGTCCCTGAAGACTGTGTACATAAGCTCAGCCTGACCTGAATGCATTGAGTTCATCAGGTCGGTGACGGTTTCTGCAGTTTTTGCGGAATCTTCGTTGTAAGCCTCCCAGTTAAGCTTATGCTGAGCGGGAATCTCTGTTTTTGCATCGTTTACATACAGCAGGACACTGTTGCCGTCCTGTGAGGACACTGCAACAGGCATATACTGCTGAGTAAAATCTGCGTCGGTGGTTTTAATTATATTGCTGTTTGTAAATGTCTTTGTGCTGTCATCAAGAGTTGTAACCTTCACAGCAGTTCTCTCAAGCACCTGTGCCAAATCGTCAGTGCCGTCGATAATATAATCTGTACCGCCGTTGTCTGTTGTTTTCATAACAGCACCGCCGAAGGAGCCGTCACGGACCATTGCAGTAACAGTGCTGTCTGCACATGTCATAGCAACCGCGAGCTTGCCGTCATCAGTAACAAAGGCATTGAAGTCACCTACAAAGATTTCCTCTGTTACCTTTCCGTAGTCTACTCCGTTGACAGAGTAGTAAAGCTGATAGAAGGAGGTAGCATCCTCCTCAATAACAAGAGCGGTATAGAAGGTATAAATATCACCGTTATGGCTTATAACCTGAGTATCAGAGCTGTTCTTTATGTTGCTCTGAAGCACTGCCTGTGATTTATTGTTTGCATATTCGCCTAAATCAAAGTAATCCACAGAATTTGCGCTTGCTGAGCGGACGGGACGTGAGCTTGTACTTGACACAACCTCTGTGCCGTCAAAGCTCCATGTATGGCTGTATGCCACAGTACCCAGAGTAATGGCCCACTTATCTGCTTCAGATTGGCCTGTTACAGAGTTGTGACTTACTCCGTTCCACTTAATAAGCATATATCCCGGCTCAAGGTTTATTGAGAAGCCTATAACTACAAACTTAAGGAACACGCTGAGCTTTAACGCCAACTGGTCAACTGACGCATAAGTCCAGGAGCTTGCAGCAGAGAAGTCATTGTTATAAATAAGGAAGCTGTCCAGTGTAATGTTGTCCCCCTCAAAGCCTGTAGCTGTTGAATTCGGTTTGCTTCTGCTTATATGCTCAATGGTAACTGTTACATCCATATTGTCAGCAGAAGTGTAATCTGCTGTCTCCCATGCAAAGGCTATATATGGCAGAGCGCTGTCCTTGCTTTCTGAGGTTGTTTTCAGATCTACTGTTTCAGACTTCAGTACATTATCCTTTTCGTCCTTGACAGTAACCTTCATCATACCGCCTGTGGAGTTTTTGGAGGCTTTCAGAATGAAGCTTGTACCTGTGAAGCTTATTTTCAGAGAATCTCCCACATCCGTAGACTGAAGCACAGTGTTGTTATAAAACTGTGAGTCGTAGCCTGCCTCGCCGTATGAGTCTTCACCTGCGTCCATGGTAGATACAGTTCTCCATGCATCGCCGGAAATCTTATAATCTGTATGTGACGGGTCTTTATCCAGAGAAGCAAAGCCCTTGAAGAAATCATACTGCTTCTGAGGACCTACATGATATTGCGTGCCAAAGGTAAAGGAACCTGATAAATCAATGGATCCGCCGAACTCTACCGCAAGAATAGTGGACAAACCAAAGCCTATACCCATGGAACCTGAAAACACAGGAGATATGTTGACTCCGTTCCAACTGATTTTATGGTGAGCCTTACCCGACTGGTCAACATAGGAGCTTACCTGCTTGAAACCTGTGCTGACAGACAGATTGAAAGAAAGTCCGAACACACCATAAACAAGATTGAGTGTAGGCGGAATAGGCACAGTTACACTGACAGCTACACTAAAATTCACCGCAGCTGTAAAGCTTGAGAAATAATACTGATGTGTGTGTGTATCGTAATTAAGCTGTACCCTGAAATCTACACCGCCTGCTATAGAACGCCCCGCAAAACCTGAATTGAAGTCAGAGCCCTGCTTTGACGCTGCATTTCTCTTGGGTGTGGCAGGGTCAGCCGATACAGGTGCCGTCTCGTTCCACAACACAGACTTAGGTTTATAGGTTTCGTCATTCGCTCCTTTATAGGTATCATACGCCTTAAGTCCGTTTATAGCAAACTTTAAACCGACTATAATATTGTTGTTGCCAAGCTTCACATATGCACCGTAGGCAGGTATAGAGAGCAAAGTTCCTGCACCTGTTTTATCTTTGAGCTTAGCAGCTGCAACCTTTCCCAATGCGCTCATAATACCTGACAAATCAACCGTCATGCCTGAAAGGTCAAGGCTGAAGGTGTGGTCTGTGTAGGTATAGAAGTCATCCTGCTGTTCAAGATATAAGGTCTCCATACGCTCATCGTCAGCAGTAAAGTCCATCTCAGGAATCTTTGTGCAGACATACTGTGTACTGCTCACATCAAGAGCGCTTATAACCTCTGTTTCGCCGTTATCAGGCTCAGAGAAATCTGTAAGGTTTCCTGTGTTTTTATCAAAGTTATGTATCTCTACGCTGATTCCGTCAGCACCGTAGAATATCCGGCTGTATTTGGCGTAATCCGCTGCATTCTCGTTCTGATAATTATAGTAGGAAGGAATATAAATAGCATAGCGGAAGCCGTTTACAGTGCTCAGAAGCTCTGCATAGGGCATAAAATCGTTTTTTTCTGAGAAATTATCCGAAATATTCCTGATATCAAGCTCCTTTGCTTTTTCAAAGGTAGAACCGCCCTTGAAGGTAAAGGAGAACAGAGTGTAGGAATCAGTATTATCTGTGGTTGCGTAGTTTACATCAACTGTGAAATCCTTGCTCTCTCCGCTCATACCCGTGGTATAAATATCAGATATTGACACAATCGCCTTGTAATAATAAGGAGTGGGACTCTCCCCTGTGTCGGGATACATCACCTCAAAGGGAATATAATCGTCCAGAAGATTTGCGTTGTAGATAGTTTCAAAGTTGCCATCTGTTTTCTGTGCAACAGAGAAGGACTCTGCTGTAACCGTGGGAATCAGGTAGTCCACAGAATCAGGGAACAGAATAAACATTATGCCGCCCTTAATCTGAGAACAATCCTCTGAGTAAATTGTTCTTGTGTCACCGAAGTTCTGATAATCCAGATTCAGCAGATTGCTTGAAATCTTGTAACCTCCACCTGCATTCTCAGGAGAAACCACAACATGGTCAAACTCATACGCATCGTACTGCAGTGCCTTATCTACAAAATTAACCACATAATCAGGCTCAAAGGTCTTATCCTCTGCATCATAGAAGGTGAGAACGTCCTTGAGCACAGTATAAACTCTGGTTTTGTGCTCTGTCTCTGTTTCGCCTGTCTGTCTTGTAATCAGAGAAGGAACGTTTGCAAAGTTTACAGATATGCCCTGACTTATTGAATATCTGGTGTTGATGTGAATTTTACCTGTGTAGCAGGAGTTGATACCCCCATCGCCCAGAGTGTATTTTATATGGTCAGCAGCCTCCTGCTCTGTCATAAAGTAGCTGTTCATCAGCTCACTCTTGTTGTTGCTCTGAACACTTTCCAGCTTGATGTAGAAGGTAGCCTGTCCCTCAGTGGAAACCTGTGCTCCGTTGTGAACATAGCCCTTACCATCTGCAAAGTAGACATACTCAGGAGTAACTGCACCTTGACCCTCCTGCGCAGGGGTAGCGGTAATCTTAAGCTTACTGCCTACAAAGAAGCCGTACTTCTCTGAAATATCATCAGTGTTCTTGCCTGTCTCGCCGATACCGCCTCCACCTGTACCTGTAAGGCTTACAGTCCAGTTAAAGTTATCCTTAGTAAAAGTAACCTTTGAATCAGAGTGGTTAGCGTTTTGGTCATGAGTAACATTAAAATTGGTAACACCGTCATCTGATGCATTAAAGGCACTGAAAGGAATAACTGTACGGTTTAGGATAAACTCACCGAAGTTGAAGTTATGGTCATCCCAGCCTTCATCGTTATACAGCATAACAAACATCTTCATATCATGAGCATCCAGACCGCTTGTATATACAAAACGCTCTGTTTCGGTTTTATTAAAGCTCTCAGTGACACCCTTGTCCAGGGCGTCTACATTTTTGTTATTTGCATTGTAAAGGAAATATCTGTCCATAGCATGCATCGTGCTCATTTCCCAATCCTCTGCATTTTTCAGAGAACTTTTAACAAAGCCTGTATCCTTGTTTGAATCCGATGCTCCCCCTGCAATCATATATCCGAAAGCAGTGTTGGGATTGCCGTTAGCAAGGTTCTCTTTGTTTTTGAACTTGAAGGTAATGCTTGAGAAAAGATTCAGGTCAAAGGTGGCATTTGTTGCAAGCAGAAGGTCCTCGTTGCCGTTTGAAAAAGACTGTCCGTTCCATGAAGAATCCTCGTCGGAACAGAAAAGCATTTTAAAATCTGAACCCTTAAGCTTGACATTGCCTGTCCAGTTGGAGGTATCGCTTGCTGCAATAAGGTCGTCTGCAGGAGATGCAATAGAAGCACTGCCGTTTGCCGCACCTACTGCAGAAAGGAGAAGCTTCTTTCTGTCAACATGGTCGTTTACATTTACAATTGACACTGCGCTATCAGCCAATGCCTGTGATGAATCAAGTGCAAGGTCCTGCTTCATCTGTGTATCTGTAAGCAGAGGCTTGCCCTCAGGGAGCTTATTGGTTATATCAAGACGGAGCTCCGTTGTGTTCTCTGCAACACAGCCCTTGAGCTCAGATATAGAAACCTTGAAGGACTTAGCCTGAGTAAACTTTTCATCACTCTGAACAAGAGGAATCACAACCTCTCTTGTGTCCTGATTAGGAGAAAACATAATAGTCTCCTCCACTGCCTCATAGTGGGTGCCTGCCTTTGCAGTGCCGTCAGTTGTAGTGATTTTCAGGGTGCAGTAATCCACTGTGTTTTCACTGCGCTTAAGAGTCACCTTAACGTGCCCCTCCTGCATATCTGTCACAGTGTTTTCTGCAGTCATAGATATAACGCTCTGCACATAGGGCTCATCATCATAAATCTTGATAGCCGCAGTAAAGGCGTCTGAAATAATACCATTGGTACAATCTGTAAGCGCAAAGGTAAGGAGCTGGTCGCCACCACGCACATTGTCATTGTGCACCTTGATTTTTGCAGTAGCCTTTGTCTGCTGAGGCTCAAAGAAGATTTCACCCTGTGAGTCAGGATAAACCTCGCTGTTACCTGATACCAGAGTAAGTGTATATGTAAGCTTTGAGCTTCTGCTGTTTCCGCCCAGACGGTACACAGTAATACCTAAGTAACAATCCTCAGGATTTTTTGGGTCGGTGCCGCCCTCGCCTATTTCATAGGAGGAATACTCCACCACAAAAAGGCCGTCGGGACAGGTTTCTTCCCATTCGTCATTTGAATAAAAATCCTCCAGATTGCTCTTTGTATCTGCAAAGCTCATATCTGTTGAGGTGATACCTGTCTCACCCATAACCTCTGCCGCAGACACTGTGCCTGTGAGGCTTGTCACGCACATTATCAGTGCCAATAAAAATGCAATTACCGATGATAAAGTTTTATTCATCATTTTCCTTTACCTCCTGTGTTTCAGATGGTATGTAATACTCGTAGTCCTCATCACCCGAGTCAATCAACTCAGTGTTATAGGACACCTGAGATGTTACTGTATAAGTAAGCTTCTGCCCATCTTTAAGCGTACAGCTTACAGAAATGGTGTACTGCTGGGTAGTTACCATATCATAATAAATTCCATAGGTAATGTGAGCTGTATTAAGTCTCAGGTCTGACACCTCTATCTCCTCACCCACCGCATCACTGATTGCCCGGGCATAGGAGGCAAGCACCTTATCACTTGGAGCTTTCAGCTTCACCGTCACATTACCGCTTTTGTCATAACCCTCCATGTGGTTTTCTGCAAAAGTCACTTCCTTTGCGTCCTCCACGCTGTATCTGTACAGAGAGAAATCCGACACAATATCCTTGAATTCCTGCGCGGTTACATCAACCTCTACATTCTTGCCTGTGGAGTTGTCATATACCTTCTCACCGTCGCTGTAAAGGGACACCGTCACATCATAGTCCTCTGCATCATCATAGGAGGAGGTTGAGAACGTATTAAGGTACAACAGTACATCCTCCATATTGTTGTCTGCAACTATATAGCCTGTGATATCAGTGCGTTTTGTATTAGCGCCAATGCTCAACTCGCTCGCCGTTGTAAGCTGAAGCATAAAGGTTTCCTGAGCCTCACTTTTATCTATGGCATCTGACACCAAAGCATGCAGGTCTGTGTAGTCTTTATATAGCACAGGCACAAGCGCAATTGCGGCACAAAGCACAAGACTCATAACCGTCATAATAAGTGCTGACTCTGTTTTCTGACTCTGTATTTTTGACTTATTCAAACGTATCTCCTCCTAACACTCGGGACATTTATAAAACGCAGAAAAGCTCTGCAATTCACAACAAGTTATACCTGTGCAAAGTATATCACGCAAAGCCAATATATTCAACACAAAAATGCCAATAAATACGGGATTTTTTCTGACTCTCATCCCTGTTTTTTGTGCACTATTACAGGCTGTCATAAAAAAGAGAAACGGCTGTTCCCCAAAAAAGGGAACAGCCGTCTATGCTTATTTGCTTTATTATTCTTTGTCGGAAAATTGGCTATTATACAGCTTGGCATACAAGCCGTCCTTTGCCATAAGTTCTTCGTGGTTTCCTACCTCTAAGATATCGCCGTCCTGCATATACAGGATATTCTCTGCATCCTTGATGGTAGAAAGTCTGTGAGCAATTACGAATGAGGTTTTACCCTTCATCATCTCTGTCATTGCTTCCTGAATCATAACCTCTGTACGGGTATCAACAGAGGAGGTAGCCTCGTCCAGAATAAGGATGGGAGGATTGTTAAGCATGGCTCTGGCGATAGTCAGAAGCTGTCTCTGACCCTGTGCGATGTTGCCGGCACCCTCCTGAAGCACAAAGTTATAGCCACCGGGCAATGTGCGGATAAAAGCATCTGCCCTTGCTTTCTTTGCTGCTTCCATAACTTCCTCATCGGTGGCATCAAGCTTGCCGTAGCGGATGTTCTCCATAATTGTGCCGTTGTAAAGCCATGTGTCCTGAAGCACCATACCGAAGATTTCACGGAGTCTGTGTCTTTCCATATCGCGGATATCCACACCGTCAATCTTGATACCGCCGCTTCTTACATCGTAGAAACGCATAATCAGGTTAATAAGTGTAGTCTTACCTGCACCTGTGGGACCTACGATAGCGGTCTTTTCGCCGGCACCTATTTTAATGTCAAGGTCGTGAATGAGAGTCTGGTGAGGCAGATAACCAAAGCGGATATGGTCAAATGTAACCTCGCCTCTGAGCTTCTCGGGGAACTTAGGATTCTCCACATCGGGAACCTCCTCCTGCTCATCAAGAAACTCAAAAATTCTTGCAGCCGCAGAGCCTGTGGACTGGATAATATTTGTAATCTGCATTACCTGAGTAAGAGGCTGAGAGAACTGTCTGAGATACAGGGTAAAGGACTGAATCATACCGATAGAAAGTCCGCCCATAATAGCAATGAAAGCACCCACAATACAAACCAAAGTGTAGCCTAAGTTTGTTGTGTTCTGCATAATAGGCATCAGTGTACCTGCAAGGAACTGACCGTCCTTTGAGGACTCAAACAAGTCCTCGTTGGTCTTTTCAAACTCGTCGATAACAGTGTCCTCTCTGCCAAAAACAGTAACCACGTTGTGGCCTGAGTAATACTCTTCAACAAAGCCGTTGAGCTCGCCTGTTTTGCCCTGCTGAGCGTCAAACTTTGCCTTGGACTTCTTGGCGATTTTTGAGGAAACAAGGAGTGCCACAGGAATAACAGCAAGACCTACAAAGGTAAGCACGCCGCTGATGTTGAGCATAATTATAAAAATAATGACAATGGTAAAGAATGCATTGAGTATCTGATAAATGCTCTGCTGTAAAGAGTTTGAAACTGTGTCAACATCGTTTGTGATACGGCTTAAGATGTCGCCGTAGGAGTTTGTGTCATAGTAGTTGAGGGGAAGCTTTGACAGCTTGTGGTCAACCTTTTTTCTTAAGTCGTAGATTGTATTCTCGGTAACATTTACAATAAGCCATGTACCGATATAGGAAAGAACTGAGTTGATACCATAAGCACAACCCATAAACAGGAGAAACTTCAGAAAGCTCTTAAGTGCCTCAGCGTTTTTGCCTCCCTCAAGGAGAAGTGCCAAAAAGTTTGTTGCATTACCCATAAACAGAGGAGCAGATGCATAAGCAAGGTTTGCTATCATAATAAGCAGAACTGCAAAGATGAGTCCGGCTCTGTAGGGCTTCATATAAGAAAACAGTCTTTTGTATGCGCCCTTTTGCCTGGAGGAACTGACTTTATTTTTCATTACTCTTCCTCCTTGCTCATCTGGGAATCTACAATTTCCTTGTAGACATCACAGGTACTCAGAAGCTCCTTGTGAGTTCCCATACCTGCAACCTGACCTTTTTCAATAACAATGATTCTGTCAGCATCAATAATGGTGCTGATTCGCTGAGCAACAATAACAACAGTTGCGTCACCTGTTTCTTTTGAAAGTGCCTGACGCAGAGACTTGTCGGTCTTGAAGTCAAGAGCAGAGAAGCTATCATCAAACACATAGATTTCAGGCTTGCGGACAATGGCACGTGCAATGGCAAGACGCTGACGCTGACCGCCTGATACGTTGGTACCGCCCTGAGAGATGGGAGAGTTGAAGCCCTCCTCCTTCTTCATAACGAAGTCATAGGACTGGGCAATCTTCACTGCCTCTTCGATTCTGTCCTCGTCGGCAGCTCTGTCACCGAACTGAATGTTTGAGTCGATTGTACCTGCAAACAGCACAGCCTTCTGAGGAACAATGCCGATTTTGTTTCTCAGAACTTCCATATCGTAATCTCTTACGTCCACACCGTCTACAAGAACCTGACCCTCGGTTACATCGTAGAGTCTGGGAATCAGGTTGACAATTGTGGATTTACCCATACCTGTACCGCCGATAATAGCAGTTGTTTCACCGGGCTTTGCCTCAAAGGAAAGATTCTCAATAGCAGGCACATCTGCACCGGGATATGTGAATGTTACGTTCTTGAATGTAAGATAGCCTCTCTGTGAGGTATTGTCCCTTGCTTTTTCAGGATTCTTGACAGAGGGCTCTGTCTCAAGGACTTCCTGTGCTCTTGCTGCTGCAGTTGAAGCACGGGGCAGCATAACAAACACAAGTGTCAGCATAATTACAGCCATCATAATTTGCATAATGTACTGGATAATAGCCATAATCTCGCCGATGGTATAGTCGATACCCTTGTTGAGTGACTGGTTTGCAGCCATAAGCATAACCATGGCTGCTGTTAAGGCAAGCACTACAACAAGCACAGGCATAACAAGGTTAGTTGTGCGCTGGAGCTTCTTGTTGGTTTTCTGATAATCTCTGTTGATTTCATCAAACTTCTCTGACTCAAAATCAACTGTACCGAAAGCACGGATTACACGAACACCTGTGAGCTTTTCACGCATAACAAGGTTAATGCGGTCGATTTTAGTCTGAATTTTTGTAGAAAGAGGTACTGCAATCTTTGCAATTGCCACAAGGATAATTGCCATAAGGGGAATGGAAATTACAAGTACACCTGAAAGCTGAGGTGAGCTTGAAATTGCAAGTACAACACCGCAGATACACATAATAGGTGCCTGCACTGCAATTCTTAAGCACTGGTTAAGGAACACCTGCACCTGACTGATATCGTTGTTTGTTCTTGTGATAAGAGAAGACGCAGAGAATCTGTCGATTTCCTCCTGAGAGAAATACTGAACTTTCTTAAAAATCTTACTTCTCAGGTTTCTGCCTACGCCCATGGATACAGTTGCAGAAAGGCGGCTTGTTACAACACCGCAGAAAAGTCCGAAAATAACCAGAGCTATCATAAATCCGCCTACTCTGAATACCATTGCGTTATCCCCCTGAGGGATAGCAACGTCAATGAGGCGGGTAAGCAGTGAGGGCAGACCCAAGGCTGAGAGGGTTGTACCCAACACTGTCAGCACAATGAGGGCAAGCTGTTTTTTATAACAGCCAAGCTCCTTAAATACACATTTCATCTGAAGACCTCCCTTTATTCTCTGTCTTCAAATACAGACATAATAAGTCTTACACCGTATACAATCAGCTCAATACCAATCATATATCCGATTGCAAAAGCAGCATACAGCAGATGGGATGCACCGTAAAGACCTGTTACGATAAGGAGAATAGCCATAACAAGGGAGAACACCCACATTTTGCCACCAAGCTTTTTCTGTGCCACAGCACCGAAGATGCCCGTAACACCTGCATAGATAAGCCAGAAAATGAACATAAGAAGAATCATAATGTCAAGCATGGCTCTTACCCAGGGGATAAACATCGCAAGCACAGATGTAACTGCACAGCCGATACCGAGGATAAGTCCCAGCACACCGTTTGCCACAAGGCCTTTATTGCTCTTGCCTTCTTCTTTGTTTCGGTTTGTTGCAAATTCAAAGATACTGCAAACACCCAGCACACCCAACAGGATAGCCACAACGACACCGCCGCTGAGGAATGTTGCACCGGGGAAGCACAGGCAATAAACCGCACCAAGAATAGCAAACACGCCTAAAATACAGTTAAAGGTTTTCATAGAAAAATCTCCTTTACTTATTGATAGCTCTATCATACCATACTTTTTACAAATTTCAACACTTTCGTTCAAATTCGTTGATTTTCTCCCGTAAAGCGAACACAAAAACACAAAAAAGCAAAATAAAACAAACGCCTGAGACGATATTATATCGTTTCAAGCGTTTATTGTGATTAATTGAATATTATTCTGTAGCCCACCGAGGGCAAGATTCAAAGGAAACAACCTCCCCTTTATAGGGAAAAGTTACCTTACAGGAATACAGCATAGGTGCCTTTTGCTCACTCCTTGAGCCGTACTTATGATCCCCCACAAGAGGATATCCCCTGCTTGCAAACTGCACCCTTATCTGGTGGCTTCTGCCTGTATGAAGCCTTATGCGGACAAGTGAGGGGTCTGCGTCATTCAGGCGTACATATTCAAGCTTTGCTTTTTTGACACCTTTACGCATTCTTTTCACTACAAAGACTTTGTTTTTCCGCGAATCCTTAAAAAGCAAGTCCTCAAGCACCCCTGTCTTTTGGGGTACACCCTCTACACAGGCAACGTACTCCTTAATCATACTGCCCTCCTGAATGGACCTTGAAAAGGCAGCTGCGGTTTGGCGGTTTCGTGCATACACCATAACTCCGCCCACATTCATATCAAGCCTGTGCACAGTGTATATCTCTCCCCCAATCTCTGCTCTGATAAGCTCAGGAAGTTTATTTTCACTGTCAATTCCTACAGGCTTTACGCAAACTATTAAATTCTGGTCAGAATATAAAATCTCCATATATAATATCCGGATACAGTTAATGATTTTTCAGCAGATTACTCGGCACTGCTGTGACTCTTATTTATTAATTATATCAAATATAGAAATTCTTGTCTATAAGCTCCTGATATTTAAAAATCTTTTCCAAGCAAGCACATAGTAACAGCCCCGCTCATATACAGAGCGGGGCTGTTTGTCAACAGTTAATGCCTGTTTTTAATATTACTTTGTAACTTCTACGATATCAGAGTAAATAACTATGATTTCATCAGAGCCCTTTTTCTTGTACTGAACATACGCTCTTGCTACCCATGTATCACCTGTAGCAATACCTGTCTTTGTCCATGTATAGGCGCCTGATGCTGTGTTGTGCGATGCCAGAGGCACGCGGTTATAAACACTGGGATCCGTTGTACCGATTACAAGGTTGTCTCCTGTATAACTGTTCTTGTTTACAGCCAGAATACCTGCAGTAACATAGGTTACGCCAAGCTCTTTCTCCGGAACAAACCAGCTGTAGTAGAAGATGTTGTTTGCTTCAACAGTAGTGGTGTCAACTGTATCGATTCCTATGAGAATCTCATAATCAATTTCACTGCCTACCGGCACAAATACAGCTTCCGCAGTTGTGGGCTTGAAGGGATACAGATAATAAACTGTATCATAGCTCTTTATCTCGCCGTTGATTGTCCAGTATGCAAACTTCATACCGGCAGGAGCTGTCTGAGCAGTTAAGGTAATCTTCTGGTTTGCCAGATATTTACCGCTTGCATTAGCATTACCCTTGACTGTACCACCTATAATTACTACCTCGTAATAAACTTTGTGTACCTCCCATGTTGCAAGAACAGTTACATCCAGACCTGCTGCAAGCTTTGCCTGAATCTGTGCAGGAGTCATGTTCCAGCCTGTGAAGTCGTAGCCTACCTGTGCGGGAGCTTCAGGGAATAAGATATTATCACCGGGTGAGTAATACTGCATATCCAATATCTGACCTGAATTATTTGCTGCCTTATCATTCATAAAGATGACAGCATTCATTCCCACATAGTCTGTCAGATACAGTGCCTTGATATGGTCATTACCTGATGAGACAAAGGTATAGGTATAGCCTTTTGAAAGGATAGTACCGTTTTTGGCATTCAGCCAACCGATAAACTCTTTACCTGTAACAACGTTTGCAATAACGGTCACGCTTACACCGATGGGAGCCTTGGAGTTAAAATAGCTAAGGCCCTGAGGACGGTATGCTCCGCCGTCAATTGCAATTCTGAAGCCTGAACCGCTGACAATGTCAATCTGAAGCAGACCTGTAGTAACAACCTCAGGAGTAATAATTCTCTTGTACTGAGCTGTGATAATCAGGTCACTCAATACACTGTCAAAGGTCTTATTCCAGCCCGTGAAATTGTAACCGCTTATTGCAGGCGGTGTAGGTGCCGTTGCCGATTCTCCGTCCTTGACGATTTGCTCGGAGAGAATGTTTCCGTATTTGTCAACGAAGATAACAGTATGTGTAATCTCGCCTATTTCAGGAAGCTCAGGCTCTTCTTCGTCATCTGAAGGAGGTGTATCGGGATCGGGATCAATCTCGTCGCCTGTAGAAGGATCATCAGGATCAACAGGTACATCGGGATCTACCTCGTCCCCTGTAGAAGGATTATCAGGATCAATCTCGTCCCCTGTTGAGGGATCATCGGGAACAACGGGTGTATCGGGATCAGGCTCTATCTCGTCATCTGTAGAGTCAGAGAGTCTCTCAACAATCAGAGTGTTTGTCTCTGTATCAAAGATGAATTTATAGATTCCGCCTGATGCGATAAATGTGCATTTACCTGAATCGGTAATCAGGGTTATACCCTGAGTTGCATCAGCAAAGGTGCTGTTTGCAGAGTAGATAACACCGCCGAAGTTGATATCGAAGGTGTATGTACCTGCTTCAACTCTTACTGTTGCAGTGTACTTTGTACCCTCAGAATTGGTAAGCTCTATGCCTTCATCTGAGAAAGTAGAATTCAGAACAACTGTCTTTCTGTAAAGAGCAGTGACAGTTATATTCTCGGTAACATAGTCAATTGCCTTATCCCAGCCTGTGAATGCGTAACCCGGACGCACAAGACCGGTGGGAGCAACTGCTGCCTCGCCGTACTTAACTGTCTGTGTTTCGATTACTGTACCATCCCAGTCAACAAAGGTTACTGTAACCTCGTCTGTAACGCGGATAATCTCAAGCATTCTTGTGTCGATGTTGAATCTGAACAAGTATGTACCGCCCTGAGCTATCAGCTTACAGTCGCCTGCTGTGTCAACCATTTCCCAACCGATGGGAGAGGTTGAAACTGTGGTGTCTTCGATAGTACCGTCATTTCCGTACCATACATCAGATCTGAACACCTTGAAGGTGTACTCGCCCGGTGTAAGGTTGAATACATAGGTGAACACCTTAGGATTGTCGGTAGCTCTCATGGGAGAGTTGAGGCTCCAATCGTTGAAGGTACCTCTCAG
Organism: Ruminococcus sp.; assembly: GCA_045535605.1. Lineage (GTDB taxonomy): Bacteria > Bacillota > Clostridia > Oscillospirales > Acutalibacteraceae > Ruminococcoides. The sequence continues at coordinate 16,151 of JAZSLX010000035.1, read as the reverse complement.
ATATACGGACTCATCGCCGTACTGTGCCATAATTGTGGTATTGCCTGTGATGAATGAGAAATCTGCACTCCAGCCTGAGAAGGTGTAGCCCTCTCGCTCAGGTGCTTTGGGAGCTGTTGCGCTCTTTCCGTACTCAACCTGCTGTGTGCTGATGATTGAACCATCCCAGTCTACAAAGGTTACTGTGTAGGAAGGTCCCTTGAACAGGATTTCAAGCATTCTTGTTTCGGTATTGAATCGGAAGGTGTATGCACCGCCTGTAGCGTTAAGTGTACAGTCACCCTGATCCCATACCATTTCCCAACCTATTGCAGAAGTTGCAATAGTTGAGTTTTCAATAGTACCGCCGTTTCCGTACCATGTGTCAATGTGCTTAATCTTGAACTTATATGAGCCTGCGTTAAGGTTAATTGTAGCGGTATAAATTGAACCGCCTGCCGAGGTCATGCCTGTGCCTTCCCAATTGTTGAAATCACCCATTACGCTGACTTCGTTCTTAGCGAAGGTTGCAGTAACTACTGTGTTTTCATAAATCCATGAGAAGTCTCTGTCCCAACCTGTGAAGATGTAACCTGTTCTGGTGGGATTTGCAGGAGCATAAGCCGCGTTGCCTCTCTTGACATACTGAGTCTTAAGCACTGCACCGTTCCAGTTTTTGAAGGTTACTGTGTATGTAGGAGCAACATAGAGAATCTCAAGCATTCTGGTAGCAGTGTTAAAGCGGAAGGTGTATGTGCTGCCCGATGCATTCAGTGTGCAATCGCCTGCATCCCATGACATCTCCCAACCTACATCGGATGTGTAGGTGGTGGTATCATCAATCCAACCGTTGTTGCCGTACCAGCTGTCGCCCTGTTTAACCTTGAACTTGTACTGACCTGCTGCAAGGTAAATTGAGCCCTGATAGGTAGTACCGCTGACAAGTGTAAGCTTTGTACCCTGCCAGTCGTTGAAGTCGCCCATGATATATACGCCGTTGTCGGCATACTGAGCTTTAAATGTAGTGTTACCTGTGATGTACCAGATATCTCCGTCCCAACCTGTGAAGATATAGCCTGTTCTGGTGGGATTTGCAGGAGGTGTAGCCGCAGTACCGTATGCAACGGACTGAGTCTTTAGCACTGCACCGTTCCAGTTTACAAACTTAACTGTGTACATCTTGGGAGTTGCCTTGTAAACTGCTGTTACTCTCAGAGGAGCAATGACATTTGTGAAATTCATATCCCAACCTGAGAAGACGTAGGTATAACCCTGGTCATCAGGTCTTGTAAATGTACCTGTGGGAGCTGTTGCAGAGCCGCCGGGCTCAACAACCTCTGTCTTAAGGATTGTGCCGTCCCAATCGACGAAAGTTACCTTGAACTCGCTGCCTACATACTCAACCTCAAGCATATGAGTAGAGATTGTGTATGTGAAGATATATGTGCCGCCGCCTGCGATAAGTGTACAGTCGCCTGCAGAGGGATCCATCTCCCAACCTACAGCAGAGGTGGTGATAGTTGTATCTGCGATTGTTCCCCAGTTACCGTACCAGTTGCCGTTGTCTACAACCTTGAACTGATATGTGCCCTCATCAAGCTTCATCTGGAGTGTTACCTTATCGCTGTTTGTTGTGATAAGGAAGGGATTTGCTGAAGGATTCCAGCCATTGAATGTACCTGCAAGGGTTACAGAGCTTGCAACACCTGCCATATACTTTGCTGTAACAACAGTATCCTGAGTAATATAAGAGAATTCTGTATCCCAGCCCTGGAAGATGAAACCATCCTTCATAGGAGCATCGGGAGCCGATGCACTCTTGCCGTACTCAACATTCTGAGTAGAAAGGATTGTGCCGTCAGTATCAACGAACATTACAGTGTAGGAGTTGACTGTCTGAGTATAAGTAGCAGTAATTGTGATATCTGCTGTAATCTTAGAGAAGTCCTTATCCCAACCTGCGAAAATGTAGCTGTACTGAGCATCACCAACTCTTGTGGGATCCTCAGGAGCAGTGGCAACACCGCCGCCGTTTACTGTCTGGGTCTTAAGCACTGTGCCGTCAAAGTCTACAAAGGTTACTGTGAATTTCTCTGTAGAATGGAGAACCTCCAGTTTATTTGTGCGAACATTGAATCTGAAGGTGTACAAACCGCCTGTTGCATTCAGGATAATGTTACCCAGTGCCGGGTCTGTACGAAGCTCAATGCCTGTTGCTGAAGTCAGTGTTGTTGTGTCAAGAACTGTACTTGCACTTGTATACCATATATCATTCTGGAGAAGCTTGAACTCGTAGGTGCCTGCTTCCAGATTAAGTGCAACTGTGAATACGTCGCTTGTACCATCTCTTGACATATCAGTATCTGTTGCCCAGTTACCCCATGAGCCAACCAGATAAAGCTGATTGTCCTTGTACTGAGCGGTAACAACGGTGTTCTTTGTGATATTTGCGAAATCCTTATCCCAGCCTGTGAAGATATAGCCGATTCTGACAGGGTCAGAGGGAGCAGTTGCGGACTCGCCGTACTCAAGCTCCTGTGTATAAAGAACTGTGCCGTCAAAGTCTACAAAGGTAACTGTAAACTTGGTATCGTCCTTTACATATACAGCGTTTATCTCGGTATCTTCACCGATGTTTGTCAGGTCCTTATCCCAGCCTGAGAAGATGTATCCGCCTACCTCAGGAGCCTGGGGAGCAGTTGCGTCTGCACCGTATTTAACTGTCTGAGTAGAGAGCACCTCTCCGTCCATACCGTAGAATACTACTGTGTACTCTATGGGAGTGTAGAGGATTTCAAGCATCTTTGTAGCAGTGTTGTATCTGAACACATACTTACCGCCTGAAGCTGTCAGTGAGCAGTTATCAGCACCGGCCATCATCTCCCAGCCGATATCGGAGGTAGTAAGGGTTGTATCTACGATATTACCCATATTACCATACCAGCTGTCAAGATTCAGAAGCTTGAAGAAGTATCTGCCCTCAGGTAATGTCAGCTCATAGGTTGCAATGTCACCGCTTTCAGTAAAGGTCATTGCCACACCCTCAGCCCACATATTAAAGGAGCCGTAAAGGTATACAGTGTTGTCCTTGTACTGTGCAGTAATTGTTGTATCACCTGTGATGTTTGTGAAGCTCTTATCCCAGCCTGAGAACACATAGCCTGCTCTTGTGGGAGCTGCAGGAGCTACTGCAGACTTGCCGTAGCTTACATACTGAGTTGAGAGCACCTTGCCGTCGTAGTCCACAAAGGTTACTGTGTACTGAGTTGTATCTTCAACGTAAGTAGCAGTAACAACTGTGTCACCTGTGATGTTTGCAAAGTCCTTATCCCAACCTGAGAACACATAGCCTGCTCTTGCGGGGTCGGCGGGAGCAGTTGCAGAAGCACCGAGCTTAATTGTCTGGGTACTGAGCACTGTGCCGTCAAAGTCCTCAAAGGTTACTGTGTACTCTACGGGAGTATACACAACCTCAAGGAAGTGTGTGATTTTGTTGTAATTGAAGGTGTACTTACCGCCTGTTGTGACAAGTGTACAATCACCTGCTGAGGGGTCGGTAATCATTTCCCAACCAATATCAGAGGTTGTAAGAGTTGTGTCTTCAATTGTTCCCCAGTTGGTGTACCAGTTGTCCTTATAGAGAATCTTGAAGTAGTGTGTGCCCTGAGGCAGTGTTACTTCAACAGAAACAATGTCACCGTCCTCTGTAACTGTCATCTGGGTGTTAGTTGTCCAATCTGTGAATGTGCCAACAAGATAAACTCTGTTATCCTGATAGCGTGCTGTCACAGTAAGGTTGTATGTGATGTTTGAGAAGTCCTTATCCCAGCCGATGAAATCGTAATTCTCTCTCTGAGGAACTTCGGGTGCTGTTGCTGCTTCACCTGTAGTAACAATCTGAGAAGAAAGCACTGTGCCGTCCCAGTCTAAGAATGTTACGGTGTATGTTACCTTCTGCTGGAGGTATGTAGCAGTAACAACTGTGTTTGTATAAATGTAGGAGAAATCCTTGTTCCAGCCCTGGAAGATGTAGCCTTCACGCTCGGGATCCTCGGGAGCAGTAGCACTGCTTCCTCTTACAACAACCTCTTCCTTGAGAATTGTGCCGTCCCAATCCTTGAATGTTACAGTGTATGAGGGAGGAGTGAAAAGAACCTCCAGTGTGTTGGTGATGGTATTGTAGTTAAAGGTGTATGTACCGCCTGAAGCCTTCAGAGTACAGTTATCATTTCCCTCAACCATTATCCAACCTGTCTCAGAGCTGTTGACTGTTGTATCAATAATTGTTCCTGTATTGCCGAACCATGTGGCAATGTTGAGAATCTTGAACTGGTATGTACCCTCAGAAAGTGTAAGGGTTACAGAAACCACGCCGTCGGTTTCTGTTTTGGTCATCTCTGTGTCAAGTGCCCAATCGCCCCATGAGCCAACCAGATATACAGTGTCCTGTGCATACTGTGCAGTAACAACCAGGTCAGAGCTGATGTTTGCAAAGCCCTTGTTCCAGCCGATAAATACATAGCCTTCACGAGTGGGGTCCTCGGGAGCAGTTGCAGAGTTTCCTCTTACTACTGTCTCTGTCTTAAGCACTGTGCCGTCAAAGTCAACGAAGGTTACAGTGTATGAGGGAGGAGTAAAGAGAACCTCAAGCATACCTGTGGATTTGTTGAAATTGAAGGTATATGTACCGCCTGAAGCTGTGAGTGTACAATCGTTGTCCCCTTCAACCATCTCCCAGCCTGTTGCTGAGGTTTTGATGGTTGTATCCTCAATGTTACCTGAGTTACCAAGCCACTTGTAAGCATTGAGAATCTTGAAGGTATATGTGCCTGCATCAAGCTTAAGTGTGACAGAAACAACGCCGTCACCTGTCATAACTGTGGTCTTTTCCCAGTTATTGAAGGAGCCGAGGAGATATACAACATCCTGCGCATACTGAGCAGTAATAACTGTATCTGCAGTAATGTTTGTAAATTCCTTATCCCAGCCTGTGAACACATAGCCGTCTCTTGAAGGAGTCTCAGGAGCAGTTGCACCCAAGCCTCTCACAACCACTTCTTCCTTAAGCACTCTACCGTCAAAATCTTTGAATGTAACGGTGTATGAAGGAGGTGCAAAGAGGATTTCAAGCATTCTGGTTGCACTGTTGTAGTTGAAGATATATGTACCGCCTGTTGCCACAAGTGTGCAATCCTCGGCACCGTCCACCATCTCCCAGCCTACCTCTGAAGTATCGGTTGTGGTGTCCTCAATTGTTCCCCAGTTACCAAACCATACTCCGTTCTGGAAAAGCTTGAACTTGTATGTGCCCTCTGCCAGTGCGAGAGTAGTTGTGAAGGAGTTCGCACCCACCTTTTCCATGGGTGTATCGTTTACCCAGTTGTTGAAGGAGCCCAGAAGTGTTACCTGAACTTCCTCATACTGAGCAGTAACAACAGTATCACCTGTGATGTTTGTAAATTCCTTGTCCCAGCCTGTGAATACATAATCATCTCTTGAGGGAGCAGCAGGAGCTGTAGCGCCCTTGCCGTACTCAACCTGCTGAGTGCTGAGCTGTGTACCGTCGAAATCTACGAAGGTTACTGTGTATTTATTAACTGTCTGAGTATAAGTAGCCTTTACTGTGATATCTCCTGTGATGTTTGAGAAGTCCTTATCCCAGCTTGAGAATGTGTAGCTGTACTGAGCGTCACCCTCTCTTACAGGATTTGCAGGAGCTACGGCACCCTTACCGTACTCAACCTGCTGAGTAATGATAACAGAATCATCCCAGTTTACAAAGGTTACTGTGTATTTGTTGAGAGTCTTTGTGTAGGTAGCAGTTACAGTAAGGTCTCCTGTGATATTGCTGAATGCCTTATCCCATTCCTTGAAGCTGTAGCTGTACTGTACGTCTGCAGCTCTTGTGGGATTCTGGGGAGCTGTAGCACCCTTGCCGTACTCAACCTGCTGAGCAGAAAGCACTGTGCCGTCCCAGTCCTTAAATGTAACTGTGTACTTATTGATAGTTGCAGTATAAGTAGCAGTTACTACTGTATCTGCCTGAATGTTGGAGAAGTCAGTATCCCAACCCTTGAAGGTGTAGGTGTACTGTGCATCTGCAGGTCTGCCGGGAGTTGCAGGAGCAGTTGCGGACTGACCCTTGATAACAGCCTCGGTCTTGAGAACTGTGCCGTCAAAGTTTTTGAAAGTTACCTTGAATGCCTCGGGAACATACAGCACCTCAAGCATATGGGTTTCGGTATTGTAGTTGAATACATACATACCACCTGTGGCTGTAAGAGTACAGTCGTTGGCACCGTCTACCATTTCCCATCCTACAGCAGATGTAGTTGTGGTAGTATCGGCAATTGTTCCGTAGTTACCGTACCATACTTCCTTGTGAAGGATCTTGAAGGTGTATGTGCCTGCTTCAAGGTCCAGAGTTGCAGTAACAATGTTGCCTGACTTGGTAGCCATTACAGTGTCTTTTGCCCAGTTATTGAAGCTGCCGAGGAGATAAACTGCGGCGTCAACGTACTGTGCTGTAACTGTAAGATTTCCTGTAATATTGGAGAAATCTGCGCCCCAGCCTGTGAACTCATAACCGCTTCTGGTGGGATTTGCAGGAGCAGTTGCAGAGGAGCCGTAAGCTATGCTCTGAGTTGAAAGCACCCTGCCGTCCCAATCCTTGAAGGTAACGGTGTACTTGTTGACAGTCTGATTATATGTTGCTGTTACTGTTGTATTAGCTGTGATGTTTGTAAATTCTTTATCCCAACCCTTGAAAGTATATGTATACTGTGCAGTTGCGGGTCTTGTGGGATTCTGGGGAGCTGTTGCATCCTTACCGATATCAACTGTTTCTGTCTTAAGAACTGTACCATCGAAGTTTACGAAGGTTACTATGTAGGTATAAGGAGCATAAAGAACCTCAAGGAAATGGGTTTCGGTGTTGAAATTGAAGGTATAAGTACCGCCCTTAGCTGCAAGGGTACAGTTTGAACCTTCCCAATCAAACATTTCCCAACCGATATCAGAGGTTGCAAGAGTTGTATCCTCAATAGTACCTGCGTTGCCGTACCAGATACCTGTGTCACCCTTCATGAGCTTGAAGCCGTAGGTACCTGCATCGAGAGTAACAGAAATAGTAACGATGTTGCCTGATTTCTCTGTCATGGGTGTACTTGATGCCCAAGCGTTGAAGTCACCAAGCAGGTACATCTGAACATCCCTGTACTGAGCTGTAACTGTTAAGTTACCTGTGATGTTTGAGAAATCCTTATCCCAACCTGTGAACTCATAGCCCTTTCTGGTGGGATTCTGGGGAGCAGGAGCCGATGCACCGTAGGCTACAGACTGAGTAGAAAGCACTGTGCCGTCGTGGTCCTTGAAAGTAACAGTGTACTTGTTGGTGGTTGTGCCGTACTGTGCAGTAACAGTCAAATTGCCTGTAATATTGTTGAATGGCTTATCCCAACCTGTAAATGTGTAGGTGTACTGTGCATCTGCAGGTCTTGTAGGAGTTGAGGGAGCAGTTGCACCCTTGCCGTACTCAACCTGCTGAGTAGAAAGTACAGTGCCGTCAAAGTTTTTAAAGGTTACAGTGTACTTGTTTGTAACCTGTGTAAACTGAGCTGTAACTGTAAGATTGCCTGTAATCTTAGAGAAATTCTTATCCCAGCCTGAGAAGGTGTAGCTGTACTGAGCAGTGGAAGGCTTTGTGGGAGTTGCTGTGGGAGCTGTAGCAGACTTGCCGTATTCCACAAGCTGAGTCTTAAGCTCTGTACCGTCATAGTTTACAAAGGTTACAGTGTACTTGTTTAAGGTTGTGCTGTACTGAGCTGTAACTGTAAGGCTGCCTGTAATGTTGTTGAATGGCTTATCCCAGCCTGAGAAGGTATATGTATACTGTGCATCTGCAGGTCTTGTGGGTGTTGAAGGAGCTGTGGCACCTGAGCCGTATGCAACACTTTGTTCCTTAAGCTTTGTGCCGTCCCAGTTTACAAAGGTAACGGTATATTTATTGACAGTTGAGCTGTAGGTAGCGGTAACTGTCAGGGTGCCTGTAATGTTGTTGAATGGCTTATCCCAGCCTGCAAAGGTGTATGTATACTGTGCAGTTGCAGGTCTTGTGGGAGCAGTAGTAGGAGCAGTTGCCCCCTTGCCGTACTCAACACTCTGTTCCTTAAGCTTTGTGCCGTCCCAGTTTACAAAGGTTACTGTGTAGGAGCGGACAGAAGATGTGAACTGTGCAGTAACTGTCAGGTTGCCTGTAATATTGTTCAGGGACTTATCCCAACCTGAGAAGGTGTAGCTGTACTGAGCAGTAGAGGTTTTAGTGGGAGTTGCACCTGTGTAGGATGCATTCTTTCCGTACTCTACCTGCTGAGTACTGAGAACTGTGCCGTCCCAGTTTTTGAAAGTTACTGTATATTTATTAGTTGTCTGAGTAAATACAGGATAGATGTCCAAAGTTGACTGAACATTAGTGAAGCTCTTGTCCCAGCCTGAGAAGGTATAGCTGTACTGAGCGTCACCCTGCTTTGTGGGTGCTGCGGGCGCTGTTGCAGATGCACCCTTCATAACAACATTTGACTTGATAACAGAACCATCCTCATTAAAGAAGGTTACTGTGAATCTGTCAGGATTGTAGATAACCTCCAGGAACTTTGTGGAGGTGTTGAATTTAAATGTATAGTCACCGCCGAAAGCGCTGAGGGTACAGTCACCGTCAGATGTTTTCATCTCCCAGCCAATGCTTGAGGTATTCTGGGTGGTGTCAACTATTGTACCATTGTTACCCCACCATGTACCGTCTTTTGATAGCTTGAACTTGTATGTGCCGGGTTCAAGATGTACTGTAACGCTTGCAATTCCGTTTGTCTCTGACATAACGGTACCGCCCCAGCTGTTCATATCACCCATCAGATAATACCGAACATCCTTGTACTGAGCAGTAACTGTCAGGTTGCCTGTAATATTGTTGAATTCCTTATCCCAGCCTGTGAACTCCCAACCTGCTCTTGAGGGAGCTGCAGGAGCTGTTGCACCGGAGCCGTAGGCTACAGACTGAGTAGAGATAGTTGAGCCGTCCCAACTCTTGAAGGTTACTGTGTATTTATTTGTAGTCTGAGTGAACAGAGCTGTAACTATCAGATCACCTGTAACATTTGAGAAGCTCTTATCCCAGCCTGAGAAGGTGTAGCTGTACTGAGCAGTTGCAGGACGAGTGGGGTTTGAGGGAGCTGTAGCCGCAGACCCGTGATTAATTCCGGTTCTTGTAGCAAGAACTGTACCATCCCAGTTTTTGAAAGTTACAGTATATGTATTGATAGCAAAGTTCGCCTTAGCAGTAGTCTGGTCCTGAACTGTAATGGTTGTGGAAGCAGAGCTTGTGCTGGGTGAACCTGAGTATGTACCGCCAAAGGTCCAACCTGTGAAGTGGTATCCTGCGTTGGGTGTTGCGGTAATGGTTACGGATTTATTGTAATCATAAAGATTTTTGCCTGAAGGAGAAACTGTACCGCCTGTGCCTGCAGAAACTGTAAGACCTGCATAGAAGTTAGCCTGTGCGGTAACATTAGAAGAAGGCTTGATAGTAATTGAAGTGGAATTCGCATTGCCAGAGGTGTAAGAGAAAGTGCCGGATGGGAATGTCCAGTTCTTAAAGCCGTTACCTGAGTCCGCAGTAGCAGTAAGAGTTACTGTGTTTCCCGGAGTTACGTATGTAGTACTGGTAACGGTACCCAGAACACCCCAGTTCTGCTGAGTTGTAACCTTATACTGACTGGAGAAGTTAGCTGTAAATGTAACAGTGCCGCCGTTTGTCAAAGGCTGAACAGTAATAGACGAACTGGAAGCACTACCTGAGGTGTACTTGAAATCTGTTCCTGCTGTGCCGCCTGAAACAGTCCAACCTGTGAAGTAATATCCTGTATTTGCAGAAGCACTAAATGTCTTTGTACTCGAATAGGTTACGCTACCATTAGTACCTGAAATACTGCCGCCTGTGCCAGCCTTAACGTTAAACGTCTTTGAAACAGCGGCAAAAGTTGCGGTTGCTGTACCTGCCGCCTTTGCAGTAACGGTTGTGCTTGTAGCTGTTGTACTGGACAGAGTATTTCCTGTGCCTGTGATTCCCCAACTCTTAAGGTAATAACCTGGCTTAGGTGTAGCAGTAAGAGTTGCTGTCTTACCAAAGTAAAGAGAAGTTGATGAAGGAGAAACCGTACCATAATTTGTATTGTTGCTCTTTACTGAAATTGTGTAGGGTCCGTTAAGCTGGAACTTTGCGTACAAAGTCTTTGCCGAGCCTGTGTTTGTGTAGGTATAGGTTGCACTTGTACTCTCGGCATTAGTTGCAGAGGTAGAAGTAAACCAGCCCTTGAAGGTGTAGCCGTCCTTGGCTGTAGCCTTCATGGTAACACTTGTGCCGATACCTGCACTGATACCTGTACCGGAGGTAGAACTGCTCTTGGCTGTACCTGTTGTGCCTGATACATTATAACCTGAAACAGACACAGTACCGCCTGTGGTACCTGCCGAGTACGAGCCGCCGCCTGCAGACTGGTAGCAGGCAGTTGCTGTATGAGTTGTATTAAGTGAGGCGCCGCTCTTTGAAAGAGTGCCCGAGCTGTTTGCGGTGAGGATAACAGTATCGCTGAGGTTTGTAGCACTCATAACAGAGGTAGACCAAGGAGCGTAGCCTTTTCTGTGTGTAACAGAGCTGTCTTCGCCGCCCCACTCCTCGTTACATCCAAAGATAGCGTACTCCGTGGCACCTTCCCACAGGGGCATAGATACATAATAAAGGTTTGAATTGGAAACCTTCGTCATCTTATAACCCTGTGACCATGAGCCGTGACCAATCATAAATTGTATGACAGCACCACTTTCGGAAACGTTAGTTGCGTCAAAATAGATAATCGTACCGTTGGAAACATTTGCTCCCACACCGGCTAGATTAACTTGCGCACCCGTCTCAGCCTTGTCCACACTTGCCGCACCAACGCCCGGTATTGCAAACATAGACAATAGCATACACAGAAGTAATACTATGCTGGTTATTTTTTTCCAAGCCATAGAATCCTCTCCTTCTCATAAAAATGTATAATTTAAACCAAAACATTCGTATATAATATATTAACAAAAATACCAAACTTAATCAATATTTTTTACACAACAAGCCTAAAAAGAGGAAAAAGCAAAAAAAAGAGATTGTTTTTCTGAATTTTCAAAAGTACTCTTAACAGCAAAAAGGGCTCTCGGGTGTTTCCCGAAAGCCCTATACATACATATTATATTCCTGATAATCACTCTGTTTCTGACAAGCTTCTGATTTTAGCCCTGCCGCTACCGTCAATCTCAAATACTGAGTCGCAGTATTTAAGCATAGACCTGCGGTGAGTAATGATGAAACAGGTTTTATCCGTCTGTGCTGTAAGCCTCTCAAAAATCCTTGACTCAGTTTCCTCGTCAAGAGCAGAAGTAGCCTCGTCAAGAATAAGCACAGGTCGGTTTCTCAGTATTGCCCTTGCAATTGCAATTCGCTGAGCCTGTCCCTCTGATATACCTCCTGCCTTTTCGCTTAAATGTGTATCAAGACCATCAGGACACTTTCTGACAAACTCATCCGCACAAGCCATCTCAAGTGCCTTCCACATCTGCTCATCAGTAGCATTCCTGTCTGCTGTAAGCAGGTTGCTCCTGATTGTGCCTGAAAGCAGGGTATTCCCCTGAGGCACATAAGAGATAAACCGTCTGGAAGCGGGACAGATTGCCTCTTGCTCTCCGTCGGTAATATAGAACGCCTCTCCCTCATCAGGCTCTATAAGTGAAAGCATTAGCCTGATAAAGGTGGTTTTTCCTGCACCTGAGCTGCCCACAATGCCTACCCGCTCTGAGGGCTTAACTGAAAGAGTCACTCCGTCAAGGACCTTTTCCCTCTCGTATGTAAAGCTTATGTTACTAACCTGAAGCCCTACCCTGCAGGGGATTCCTTCTTTGCCCTTGTAGTCCTCAGGTGTTACCTCTGTAATCTCACGAAGTCTCTTGGCAGATACAACAGTAGAAAACAGCTGAGGAATAATACTTCCCAATCTTTGTATTGTACCCTGCAGAATTGCCACCAAGGACAAAAACAGGGTCATTGTGCCGTAGGTGTATCCGCTTGAGGGATCTGAAAGCCTGTATGCACACCAGCTGAATGCCGCAACATAACCAATATTATACACAAGCTTCATAAACACGCCCATAAGTGCGCCAAGACGTGAGCTCTTCATAACAAGAGAGAGTCGCTTTTCCCTTATATCCTCAAAGTATTCACTGTTGCTGTCTTCAAGCTGAAACACCTTAGTAACAGGAAGATTAAGCAAGGTCTCCTGAAAAAAAGAATAATACTCCGACTCGCTTTCTCTGAGTTCCTTGCGGTACTTAATAAACTTACGTCTGTAAACCGTGCCTGCTATAACACCCAGCGGGCCGATAATAAGACCGATAATTGCCATAACAGGGTCATAGTATATAAGCACAACAGCAACTATAATCAGCTCTGTCAGCGCCACAATGCCTGTAGGCACAATGGAAATGATTGCACTTGCAAGGCTGTTTACGTCGCCTGTTAAACGGGACAGCATATCTGCCGAATGAAACTTACTTATTTCAAACCAACGGCTTCTTTGCACCCGGTCGAACATCTCCGCCCTTATGCTGAAAGCAAATTTTTCGCCCACGTAGCTGCTAAACAGGGACGAGAAAAAGGAGAGCACAATAGTCACCAAGGTTGTGCCCAACATTATCAATATATATTTGTAGAAAGAATCAGTGTTAAAGCCCGTAGCAGTATCAACAACATACTTTCCCGCAACAGAGGAAGCAAGTGAGATAATCATACTCACAAAGCTTATAATCAAAAAGCCCACAGTATATCTGCGGAAGCCCTTGCCCTGCTTCATTATCCACACTATGTGGCCCTTGTTGTTTTTCCATTCCTGCCACAAACTTACTTTCTTTTTAGGTGCCATAGCGAACATCCTTTATATCCTAATAAAAATATTTTATCACAAATCTGCAGACTATGAAAGAGTATTTTTTCAAATATGTATTTCTGTGTCTTAATCTGTAAAAGCCAAGACGTCCGGCAATAGCCAGACGTCTTTTATGTTTACTGCAAAGTTACAGATTTATTCTGCCTTAAGCTTTGCTTCGATTTCCTTATCAGGCCAATAGCCCCAAGACTCAACAATTTTGCCGTCCTTAACCTTGAAGTTCTCCAATGCCTCAAAAGTGATATGCTTTCCTGTAGGTGCTATACCCATACACTCACCTGTGTGAACTCCCTCATAAATCACTCTGGTAGCAACCATACTGCCTTGCGCAAACACATCCACAACCCTTGCTTTGAAATCAGTAAACTGTCCTGCCACAATTTTGAGGATTCCCACAGCGTCACTGTTGCTTCTGGCACCTGCAGGGCTATGGTCTATGTAATCATCAGCAACACATTCCATAATAAAATCGTAATTCTTATTTGTATATCCGTCCTCAAAGAACTTAACCACCACATCCTTAGGACTCATATAGTAATTGTACCTGCAGATTTCCCGGTCTTCGTCCTGATAATTACCTATACCCTCAAACTCCTTAACAAAGCCTGCTTTCTCCATTACCTTTACAGAGCCCTTATTGAGGCTCAGGCACACACCTATCATCTTTATTATATCGAGTTTCTTCATAATCACAGGCAGAAAAGCCTTGACCGCCTCGGTGGCATAGCCTTTTTTAGTAAAAGCTTCGCCTATATGATAGCCTATCTCCCATTTATCGTCCTCAAAGGGCACAGCCTGCACATAGCCGATATAGGTATTGTCCTTTAAAAGCACAGGGTACACAAGGGGGCCTTCCCCATTTTCATACACGCTTATCAGAAACTCCAATGTATCTGCGGCATCCTCTACAGTTTCAAACACCTCGTCAGGCACAAATCGGCGGTTATCCTCATCAAGGGAGTTTTCGTGGACAGCCTGTGCCATATCCATTGTAAATTCAGTAATTATAAGCCTTTCGGTTTCGATTTTCATAGTAACACCTATTTATAAGAATATTTTGCAAGGTCAGTATATTCTCATAACCCTTCTTTGTCAATTACTTTGTATGAAAAAAGCCTGACGTTTTTACACATCAGGCTTTGAGCGTTTTTGGATTTAATTTTATGCTTCTTCTGTTTCTACAGTAGCAGTGAGCATTTTCTGCTCCTCTTTTGCAACGGATTTCTTAACCGCAAAGGCTATGCCCTTCTCCACAAGGTTTATCACCAGAATCATCAGGGATACCATTGCAGTACCCTCAATGAAGGACTGGGACTCAAGCTGAGGAATCAGCAGGGACAGAGGCATTGTGCGGAAGTTCATAAGGAAGGATACAGCAGAAATTGTAATCATTGCGTTTACAAAGAAGTAACTGTACATCTCCACAATCGTTGACCTTGTACTTGGAATGTAAACAGAAAACAGAAGCTTCATTCTGTTTATACCCAATGTATCTGCCACGTCCTCAAGGTTAGGATTGAACTTTGAGAGAGAGTTGTATGCCAACAGATAGGGGGATGAGAAGAAATGAGCAATATTTACAACCACAAGAATAAAGATTGTACCGTAAATAGGAACATTCTTGAAGGTAAGTACATAGGAAAGACCCAGAACAATACCGGGTACTGCAAGGGACAGCATACTTATAAAGTGTAATGCTCCGTTTGAGATTGCCTTTTTGCTTCTGGCTGTAACATAAGCTGAGAAGTAAGACAGGCAGGTACCCACAAGAGAGGTGAGGAGGGCTACTGCCACAGAGTTGATGAAGTACTGGCCGATACCGGAGGACAGCAGCTTCTTTGCTGTTTCAATGCTGAAGGACATATCAACAGGGTACTGCTTAACAAAGCTTAAAAGTACAAAAGCAAAGATAGGCAGGCACAGAAGTATGATTACAATGGCGAAGATTGCATAAACTGCAACATCTCTGCCCTTGTTTTCCTCAATAAGATAAGCCTTTGTAACTGTACTTCCTGAGGCGTTAATACCGCTGTTGCGCAAATCCATAATGAAAGCTATCATAGCAGGAAGCAGAAGGATAACGCCGATTACTGCACCGCCTGAGAAGTTCATCATACCGATAACCTCACGGTACATATACACAGGCAGGGTCATATCTGTACCGCCTGTCATAAGGGATACACCGTAGTCAGTGAAAATCATAGTAAATACTGCAAGGATTGCAGATACAAGAGTGCGTCGCATAGAAGGCAGGGTAATAGAAATAAACTGTCTGAACTTGGACATACCAAGCACGCCTGCTGCCTCATAGATTGTGTAGTCCTCATACTGGAAGGAGTCGTTGAACATCAGGAAGGATACAGGGAAGGAATAGAGCACAGAGCCCATTATAATACCCTTGTAGCCGTAAAGGCCGATGTTAAGACCCAAGAGGTTTGTAACAATACCGTTATCACCGAAAAGGAACACAAGTCCCATACCGTGAGAAATACTGGGAATCAGCATAGGTATTGTAAAAAGAACTACGAAAAAGGATTTGAACTTGATATTGGAGCGGTTGAGCATCCATGCAAGTGCAAAGGAAAGAACTACTGAAATAGCTGTTGCAATAACTGTTGTTATTACAGAGTTCTTAAGCATGGGGAAAAACTGAGCCGATGAGAAAACTTCAGCAATGTGATTACCCCTGATACTGCTGAAAAGGTAGATAATAGGCAGAACAACACTAACCAGTAAGTACGCAATCAGCAGATACTTTAAGCCGAAATAGCCCTTGTTCTTATTTATCTTCATATTTACCTCGTCCTGTGTATCTTGAAAGGTCCTGATACTTCTTATCAAGCTGTTCTACAACAAATTCTCTGATATAGTCGTTTGCGGGATTCTGATAAAGGTCAAGAGGTGTTGCCATCTGCTCAATGTTACCCTCGCTCATAACCATGATACGGTCAGAAAGGAAGAACGCCTCCTCCTGATCGTGGGTGATGAAGAGCATTGTTGCATTGAACTTCTTCTGCAGTGACTTAAGCTCAGCCTTCATAATCTCTCTGTTTGTAACGTCAAGAGCAGAGATAGGCTCGTCCAGAAGAATAACATCAGGATTCATGGCAAGGGTACGTGCAATAGCAACTCTCTGCTGCTGAC
>JAZSLX010000046.1:0-5160 GCA_045535605.1 Ruminococcus sp. | reverse complement strand
TGGGATATTACGGAAAAACAGCAGAACGGTCTGGGTAACACCAATCCCCAGGTTCCCCGTATGATATTCCTCACAGCCGAGGCTGCTGAGGACTTGGCACAGGGCTATACCTCCAAGGATATCCTTGAGGACAATCTTATTGCTACAGCACGCAGACCCCTGTGGATGCGTACATACGCTCACTACTGGGCTAACACAGGCAGTAAGATTCATATGAACACAACCTTTGATGACCACTACAGTGCCCTGTATAACGGCGAAAAAACAGAAAATGTAGATGCTGATATCGTTGAAAAGACAGCTGTTCCCGAATGGCTCAAGGGTGTAGTTCCCTATGATGATCTCAACACAACCCAGACAATGCTCAAGGGTCACACCGCTATTGTTGTAACAGGCGGTGATACAAAGAGCGAGTTCCAGGTTATGCCCGGCGGCGACTGTGCATCCTATGAAATCGAGCTTCCCTCTAACTGGGAGGGTCTTATGAACGGCACAATCACTCCCGATGTACAGCCCGACCCCGAAACCGGCGATGGCTACCATAATCCCAACTATAACCCCGGTGGCAACACAGGCGGTGGAGCAGGCGGCGATGAAGACGATAACGAAGGCGGTAATAATGGCGGAAATGAAGGTGGAAACGAAGGCGGTGGCAACACAGAGCCTTCTTTCAGCGCAGTTGTTCCCACAGCCCTTACAGACGGTAATTACCGTATTGTAAACTCTGCATCCAGTGCGTCAGGCGAAGGTAAGGTTCACTACGATAAATCCACATCAACCTTTACATACTATCCCGTAGGCGGCAGTGCTTCTGTGTCAAGTGTACTCGGCACCTCAACCTATGCTGACTTTATTACACTTCTTTCCTCTATGGGACTTAACAGTACATTTACGGTATCAAACGGTAAGGTTACTGCTCTGATACTCCGTATGGGTTCAAACTCAAGATTCTTAAGCGTGGATGCTACAGCACTCAACGCTGATGTCTTTGAGAGCATAAGCCTTACCATTGCCGCCAATACTGACGGAAAGAATCAGGCTACTGAGGGAGGTGTAGCACTGGATAATGCTGTTATCAGGCTTCACGGTGATGTCAAGACCTTTGATATTAATCTTAAAGGCACACTTGTTATGAGCGCTTCCTCTACCGCGGGCTTTATCACCCTCAGCGGAAACAAAGCTACAATAGCAGAGAATACATCTGCAGGTTCTACTGCTAAGATTGGTATTGCAAATGGTGACGGCACATATAAGGCACTCACTATTGTATACAATTCCGACAATACATACACAATCACTTATAATACAGCATCAACCTGGTAATACAGGCTTTAAGCAAAATTCAGAAAGGATGTTACTATGAAGTCTAATATACTTAATCGTGTAGTTGCAATATTCCTGTGTCTGATGATGGCTGTAAGCCTTTTGTCAGTAGGTATAAATGCAAGTGCATATCATTATGATGATGATACAATCCACTCTTATGAAGACCTTAACTGTGCCGAGGATGATTGCGATTGCCTTGAGCCTGATGAAAACGTATTCAAGGTAGTTTCTCCCGTAAGCGGCACCATAGCAAACACAACAACCTACGCAGATGTTGTGTTTACAGGTGCATATCACGAAGTACAGGATTATTATAAGGAGCAGGGCCAGACAGACGGTATGCCTGTTATCCCTCCCACAACCCTCAAGGTTGAAAAATTCATGAGATATATCCCTGAGGCAGACGCAGACGTAATTGCAACTGTCAGCTCCACAGGCAGAGTTATTACCGCCTATCAGGTAGCAGTAAACGCAGTTATGTCAGGTTGTTCTGCAGAGTATCTGCCTATCTGTATAGCTTTTGTAAAGGCATTTAATAACGCAGATTACGTAAATTCTCTCAAGGACGGAAGCCTGACTCCTATGGCTTTTGTCAACGGCCCTCTGGCTCGTCAGCTCGGCGTTGACAATTCTCAGGGTATGACCACTGAGGAATGTAATATTGCTATCGGCAGATTTATTGAGTTTGCACTCATTAACCTTGCAGGTGTCTCTCAGGAGCGCTCAACCTCTTTCGGCTATATGCAGCCCCTTGTGTTCTCAGAAAACGACCAGGCTTGCCTTGATATCGGCTGGGACCCCTACAATGTTCAGCAGGGCTTTGGCCTTAACGAAAGTACAGTTACAGCTACCTCCTTCTCCATGTGGGGTAACAACGTAACTCCTGCCACAGATTTACCTGAGCAGATTATGAAGATTATCGCTTGGGATATTACTGAGAAGGAGCTTGGCGGACTTGGCAGTGCAGATTCAGATGTATATGCTGATACTCACCGAACAGTTTTCATTACTCCTCAGGTAGCAAGTGCACTCTCCACTCTTTATAAGGACAAGGAAAACTTAGAGGACGCACTTATCGCCACAGCCCGCCGTCCTATGTGGATGCGTGCATACGCATACTACTATGCAAATGTTGGCGGTGTTCTCTCCGGCAAAACGCTCAACGATGTTTACGCACAGCTTGTTGCAACTGAAGCAGAGGATGCTAAGACAACAGCAGCTCCCGATTGGGTTTCAGGCATCACAACTCCTGCAATCGAAACAGGCGCAACAATGAAAAAGGGTAACACAGTATTTCTCATTACAGGTGACGATTCCCGTAATAAAACTCAGGTTATGCCCGGCGGTGTAAGCGTTACTGTAAAGGCAGAGGTTTCTGATATGTATGATAGCCTTGTTACAAGCATGAACTATCAGCCTCTTGCAAGCTTCAATCTTTCAGCAACAGACTTTACTGTTACACCTCCTGACAGTGTACCCTCCGTCCTCACAAACGGTACATACCGAATTCTTGATCCCTCTGCAGGTACAAATTACCTCAACAGAGAGGGCAGAGTATTATACGATTCTTCTACAAACACACTTAGCTACTGGGATGTGGGTGGAACAGGTGCTTCTTCTGTTAAGTTAGACCCTGAGGCAGACGCAGAGTTTATTGCATATCTTGAGAATCTGGGTCTTAACAGCTCCTTCAGAGTTTATAACGGTAAGCTCAGAGAGGCAACAATCCGTTTCTCATCCAACGAGAGCAAGCCCGATACCAACACTGTTGCTCTGACAGAAGATTCCTTTGAGGGTCTGACCCTTACACTTCACGCAAATAATACAGAGAACAGCCTTGCAGCAGGCGGTATTGCACAGGACGGCGCAACAGTTACAATGTCCTCAACTGTAACTTCTTTCAACGTAAGCCTTGACGGCGATGTGGTTGCAGGTGAGGTTACACAGACAGGCTTTGTAACTCTCAGCGATGGCGCTGTAACAATCAATACAAATGCTCCTGCAGGCTCAACTGCAATTATCGGCACAAAGAACTCCGACGGCACATACAGAACTCTCACCATTGTTCTGAAGGGTGACGGTACATATGTGATTACATACAACACAAAGGACACTCTGTCTTTGGAGGATTCTGCTGTTTACCTTAAGGGCGGATTCAACGATTGGAAATCAACAGATCCTTTCCGGAAGACAGAAAACGCTAATATCTATACTATTACCAAGGCATTTGATGCCGGTACCTACGAGTTCAAGATTGATAAGAGCGGTATTTGGTACGGTAACGGTGGTACCTTCACAGATACCGCAATGCGCTGGACAATGGATCCTAATCCCGACACAAAGAACTGTACCTTTAAAGCAACAGGCGGTACCTATACCTTCACCTTTGATGCTGAAGCTGAAAGATTGACTGTCTCCAAGGTTTCCTCTGAGCTTCCCGAGATTCCTGAGGTTCAGACAAATACTGTTTATGTAGGTGTTATTGAGTACATCAAAGACTTTGTTCCCACACTTCACTACTGGAACAACTCCACAGGTCTTGCAGGCGACGCAACTCTTACCGCTACAGGCGAGACAGTTCAGTATTCCGTAGGCTCTGCATACTGGAATAACGCAAAGCAGAACTTTAAGGTTTACAAGACTACAATTCCTGCAGAAGCAAATGCTATGAAGACATGGGATAAGGGCTCAGACGGCAAATGGGCAGCAGAAGAGGTTTCCTATAAGGCTGACCAGATTCTTCTCCTCTTTGAGTGGGGTGGCACATACCATAATGTTAAGGGTACATATACTGTAGAAGTGCCCACAGAGCCGGACACACAGCCCGATACAGAGCCTGAGAATACTTACACAGTAACCTTCGTAAACTACGACGGAAGTGTTATTGATAAGCAGACAGTAACCGAGGGCGAAAGCGCAGTTGCACCTGCAGATCCCACAAGACCTGACGATGTGCAGTATACCTATACATTTGCAGGCTGGGATGGGGATTACACCAACGTTACAGGTGACACAACCGTGACAGCAACATACGAAAAGGCTCTGAAGAAATACACAGTAACCTTCGTAAATTACGACGATTCAGTGATTGATACACAGGAAGTTGAGTACGGCAAGGCTGCAACCGAGCCTGAGATAGCAGACAGAGAAGGCTATATCTTCAAGGGTTGGGACACAGACTTTACCAACATTACCGGCACTACAGTGGTGTATGCACTCTGGGAGCTTATTCCTGTTCCCGAATACTTCGCAGTAACCTGGACGGAGTCCGATACCTATACAGTTGTAACAGATATGGACGCAACTGCAATTGAAGAGGGCACAGACTTTGTATTCTCCGTAACTGCTTCAGAGGGCTACAAGCTGATTGCAGTAGTTGCAAATATGCAGACACTTCCTGAGGTTGACGGTGTATATACAATTACAAATATAATGAAGGACACACCCGTAATTATCGTCACAATGGTGGATGTTCCTGAGATTATAGTAAAAACCTTTGAGGTTAAGTTTGTTGATAAGGATAACAACATTCTGTCAGAACAGACCGTTCAGTACGGTGCAGCTGCAATAGTGCCCAACGCACCTGAGGTTGAGGGCTACGAGTTCGTCGGCTGGAGTCAGGAAACTGACTATGTAACTATGGATATGATTGTTGTTGCTCAGTACAAGAAGATTGTTACTCCTGCAGAACCCGTAACCACAGGTAAGCTCACAGTTGAGGTTTCTGGCGGCGCAGGCTTCACAATCGCAGTAAACGGCGGTGCAGCCCGTCCTCAGGGAACATCTTATATGAATACCAAGATTGCTCTCGGTGCATCCGTAACTGTAGTTGCA
>JAZSLX010000029.1:0-2913 GCA_045535605.1 Ruminococcus sp. | reverse complement strand
GGCAAGATTGCCCTCTCAATTAAAAAGGCAAATCCACCTGCTCCTTCAGAGAAGGACAAGGATAAGGATTTTAACCCACAACCCCAGCGCAAACCGGCACGCAAACCTCAGGAGACCAGAAAATCTCCGCCGCCTGTTTTTTATCCTGATGGGGTATGGGAGGGGCCGGTATCCACAGATCAGAACTTTGAGGATATGATGTCCAGATTCAAGAAGTCAAGTCAGGACCGTATGTCCGACCTTAAACGCGGAGAACCCCGCGGTTACAGCCGCAGAGGTAACGGTTCAGGCAGAAAATAAAAACATAATATTTAACTCAAAGGAGGTACCCGTATGAAGATTACCTATGTTGCACGCAAAGTTACCCTGAGAGATAATTTCAAAGAACGAGTTGAACGCAAGCTCAATAAATTCGAAAAGATTTTCTCAGACAGTGCCGAAGCTACAGTTGTAGTAACCCTTGAGAAAAACCGTCAGACAGTGGAGGTTACAATCAAGGATAATTCTATGGTATACCGTGCCGAATCCACTATGTCAGAGATGAACGATGCTTTGGATAAGGTGGCAGACCTTCTGTCAAGACAGCTCAGAAAGCACAAAACCCGTCTTTCCAAACGTCTCAGAACGGGCTCCATTGAGGAACTTTTTGCAGATAGTGCAGAGGCTTTGACCGAACAGGAAGAAGAACTCTCTGTTGTTCGCAAAAAGCAAATACCCCTTAAGCCCATTTCTGTTGAGGAAGCAATCCTTCAGATGGAAATGACAAACCACAAGTTCTATATGTTCACAAACGCAGAAACAGGCGACACAAACGTTGTCTATATCCGCGAGGATGGTGCATATGGACTTTTAGAGCCTTCTGATGCAGGCTGATTTTTAACAAACATATATACAGGGCGGGGCTTTGTTCCCGCCTGTTGTTTTTATTGAGGTTATAATGAACAAGCTGACTTTTTGTGCTCCCTGCCTTTTTGGTGTTGAGGGAGTAGTTGCAAATGAACTGCGTTTTATGGATATTGAAGGTGTCCGCGCCGAAACAGGCAGAGTCCTTTTTGAAGGCGGATGGGATACCTTAATCCGTGCTAATCTTCGCTCCAGATGTGCAGAGCGAATCGGTCTCCTTGTTGGCGAGTTTTATGCCACAAGCTTCGAGGAACTTTTTAACGGAGTTTATAATCTTCCTTTTGAGGAGTTTATCTATAAGGATGATGCTTTCCCTGTCAAGGGTAGCTGTCTTGATTCCCGTCTTATGAGTATTTCCGATTGTCAGAAGATAATCAAGAAAGCTGTTGCAAAAAGACTGGGTGAAAAATACAACACTGCATGGCTTTCAGAGACAGGCACAATCCACCAGATTCAGTTTTTAATCCGTAAGGATAAGGTCAGCATTATTCTTGATACCTCAGGTGCACCTCTGCACAAACGAGGCTACCGCAAAGAAGCAAATGATGCTCCTATAAGCGAAACCTTAGCCGCAACTATGGCAGACCTGAGCCGTGTCAGACGTGACCACTTTGTAGCAGACCCTATGTGTGGAAGCGGTACAATTGTTATCGAGTCAGCTCTCAAGGCTCTTAATATAGCTCCCGGTATTAATCGCACATTCTCAGCTGAAAACTGGGATTGCATACCTAAGAATCTCTGGACACAAGAGAGGGAGCTTGCCCGTTCTCTTGAACGTCCCGATGCAAACTTCTTTGCAATAGGCAGTGATATTGATAAAAATGCTCTCTCAATTGCCCGTCATAATGCTGAAATGGCAGGGGTTGCAGATAGAATAGAGTTTATCGAGCGTGATCTCAACGACTTTTTGCCTGAGCGGGAGAGGGGCACTCTCATTACAAATCCGCCCTACGGTGAGCGTATGCTCTCAATTAAGGATGCAGAGGAGCTTTACCGCACAATGGGCAAGGTGTTTGTCAGAAAACAAGGTTGGAGCTATGCTGTTATCACTCCTGATGATGACTTTGAAAAATGCTTTGGCAGACGTGCCGATAAACGAAGAAAGCTTTACAACGGAATGCTTCAGTGTCAGCTTTATATGTACTACACCTGATTGCGATGTTTTTCACCATCAGGTTTATATATTATAATAATGTTCCTGTAATTCTGAAGATATACGGAGGATAATTATATGTTAAGGACTTCTGAGTTAAAAAGAATAATTGCACTTATAATGGCAGTGTTGCTTACAGCTTCGCTGTGTGCCTGTTCTTCTGATGATATTCAAGAGACAGAGCCTACCACTTCTCCTGCAAAATACTCAATCGGAGTTATCCAGAGCTACGATGATGCTTCGTCTGAGCATACCTATCAGGGGTTTGCTTCTGCTTTTAAAGACAAAGGCTACTATCAATCGGAGTTCCACACTGTGTCCTTTGTGAACTGTAACGGTGATAAGGATAAATGTAAAGAAGCAGCAGAGAAGTTTGTATCAGAGGGTGTAAGCCTTATCTTTGCTATCGGTGAGCCTGCAGCAAAAGCAGCGGCAAAAGCTACCGATACTATCCCTGTTATCTTCACTGGTGTACAGGACCCTATCGAGGCAGGACTTCTCAAATCCTGTGAAAAGCCTGATAAGAACGTAACAGGCGTATCCGATCTGACTCCTGTATATGAACAGCTTGAGTTTCTCAAGGTGTTGTTCCCTGAGACTAAGAAGGTTTCCTCAATCTATATGACCACTGATGAAAACTCAATCCTTATTTCAACACTTGCCCAGAATGGAGCAGAAGCTTTGGAGCTTGAGTATTCTCCTTTTACTGCAGGCAACAAAGAACAGCTTGATACCTGTATAGACAATGCTCTGGAGGATTGCGACGTGCTGTTCCTCATAGAGGATAAGCTTACAAAGGCAAATGCAGAGAAGATAGTCAAAGCAGCTAACAAAAAGAAAATCCCTGTTATTTCTTC
>JAZSLX010000028.1:0-17051 GCA_045535605.1 Ruminococcus sp. | reverse complement strand
TCATCAGCTGTGGGCTTATGTCTTATGTCGCAAATCTGGACAACAAGGGCAAATTTACGGTCATCGGCAAAATAGCCCTCAACCAGCTCTCCCCATCTTTCCTTCTCAGCACGGGAAACCTTTGCATAGCCGTAACCGGGCAAGTCCACAAGCATAAACTCCTTTAAGGAAAAGAAGTTGATTGTAGCCGTTTTGCCGGGAGTTGCACTGACCCTTGCTAAGCTTTTTCTGTTTGTGATTTTGTTTATAAGAGATGACTTACCTACATTTGATCTGCCTGAAAACACAACCTCAGGAAGTACAGACTCAGGAAGCTGGGATGAAACGCCGCAAGCCATCTCAAATTTCACATTATTAATATCCATAAAATCCTCCCAAAGAGGTTAATTTGTTGCAAGACTCTGAGCCTTACCTGTTGTTTTTCTTGACCTTAGTTTCTTCTTATCATCAGGCTTTATCAACATAATGTCAATAACCTTATCAATATTATCAACAGGGATAAACTCAACGTTATCTCGGACAACAGCGTCGATCTCAGCTATATCAGGACTATTCTTATCAGGAATAATAACTGTTCTGATACCTGATTTATAGGCAGCTATAGACTTTTCCTTGAGTCCGCCTATAGGAAGAACCCTGCCTCTTAAGGTAATCTCACCTGTCATAGCTACATCATGACGTACAGGAAGTCCTGTGAGTGCAGAGCAGATAGCCGTTGCCATGGTAATACCTGCAGAAGGACCATCCTTAGGCACAGCACCCTCAGGTGCGTGAACGTGGATATCCTTATTCTTGTAGAAATCAGGGTCAATGGAGTACTGTTTCGCACGGGAACGAATACAGGTAATAGCAGTTTTCGCAGACTCTTGCATTACATCGCCCAGTGAGCCTGTAAGCTCAATCTTACCTGTGCCCTCCATAACAGCAACCTCAATGGGCAAAATTTCTCCGCCTACTGCTGTCCATGCAAGGCCATTGGCAACGCCCACCTGACTTTTAGTTGAATAATAGTCACCTGTGTACTTAGCAGGACCAAGATACTCAGGCAGGTCAGTTGCTGTAATGCGAACGGAAGCGTCATCCTGAACAACCAAAACTGCCGCTTTACGCATTACCTTGGAGATGATACGCTCCAAGGAGCGGACACCGGCCTCTCTTGTGTATTTATCTATAAGAGCATAGATTGCACTGTCGGTAATTTTAAAGTGCTTTGAGTCAAGACCGTTGTTTGCAAGTTGTTTCTTCACAAGATGCTTCTTTGCAATATTGAACTTTTCCTCACGAGTATAGCTGGAAAGCTCAATTATATCCATACGATCTCTTAAAGGCTCAGAAATAGCACTTAAATCGTTTGCGGTTGTGATGAACATTACCCCTGACAAATCAAAGGGAATGTCAAGATAATGGTCAACAAAAGCAAAATTCTGCTCTGAGTCCAACACCTCAAGGAGTGCTGAGGTAGGGTCGCCTTTATAGTCATTTGAGAGCTTATCAATTTCATCCAACACCATAAGAGGATTCATTGAGCCTACACGCTTCATACCTGCCATAATGCGACCGGGCATAGAGCCGATATATGTACGCCTGTGGCCTCGGATTTCTGCTTCATCCTTGACACCGCCGAGGGAAATACGGACAGACTTTCTGCCGATATCCTCAGCAACAGATAAAGCGATTGAGGTTTTACCAACACCGGGAGGGCCTACAAGACAGATGATATTACCCTTGGAGTCAGGATTAAGCTTTCTGACAGCAAGTGATTCGATGATTCTATCCTTGACTTTATCAAGTCCATAATGGTTTTTATCAAGAGCTGAACGGACACGTTTAAGGTTGATATCCTCTTCGGTATAAACATGCCAAGGAAGCTCAAGACAAGTGTCGATATATGTCCTGATAAGGGCCGCCTCCTGACTTCCGTAAGGGAGTCTTTCAAGCTTACTACATTCTTTAAGGAGGATTTTTTCTATCTCCTCATCCATATTTTTTTCTTTGATGGCTTCTCTCAAGTTGTCGCATTCAAGATCAGGGTCTTCGCTGTCCCCTAACTCCTCCTGAATTGCACGGATTTCTTCCCTGAGAAACATTTCTTTCTGAGCACGGTCAAGATTGGATTTTGTTTTATCGGCAATCTCGCGCTCAATTTCTACAATCTGTAGTTCCTCATTAAGGAGACTTATAAGTGACTCAGCACGCTCTACACAGTCTGTAATCTCCAGTATTGACTGCTTGTTATGATATTCAAGAGGAATGTGACCTGCAATATAATCGCTTAAATCACCACATCTGTGGCAAAGTCCAACCTTGAACATTATATCTGACGGGAGCTTTGAGTTATACTCCCTGTATTTTTCAAATGTAGTTTTCAGAACACGCACCAGTGCCTGTTCTACAGTTTTATCAGAGCATTTGTTTTCTTTGATTCTCATTATATCAGCACAGAGATAGGAGTTGTTATCCACTATGTACTTGATATCTGCTCTGTAAAGTCCCTCTAAAATAATACGGATTGTACCCTCAGGCTGTTTGACCATCTGTACCACACGGCACATAACACCCATCTGATAAAGGTCATTAACCTCGGGGTCACTGTCGGCAGCATCAAACTGAGCAGAGGCAAATATCAACTGCTCACCCTGCATTGCATAATTTATTGCATTGATTGATTTCTTTCTGCCCACATCAAGATGAAGCATCATCTTAGGGAAAACGACTATTCCGCGCAAAGGCAGAACAGGGACGTTACATATCAAGGTGTCGTTTTCTAACATAAAATACCTCGCTTGAAAAAATTGCAACTGCCGTACGCTGAAAAAAGAACAGCGTACGGCATAGTTAATTCTATAACCACTGTCAGGATGCAGGTGCATCTGTGACAGCTTTTTCACCTCTGATAACAGTAGGCTCTGCACCTTCTGTTATCACTTGTGCGTTTATAATAACTTTAGTGATTGTTTCGTCTGCAGGCACATCAAACATAAGCTGAGTAAGTGTCTGCTCCATAATTCCTCTAAGTCCTCTGGCACCTGTCTGCTGCTCCAAGGCTTTCTCGGCAATCGCTAAGAGTGCATCATCGGTAAACTCAAGAAGCACATCATCATAAGCAAAGAGTTTTTTATACTGCTTCATAAGAGAATTCTTAGGTTCTGTGAGAATCTTAACAAGTGCGTCAGAATCAAGACCAGAAAGTGCTGTGATAACAGGAAGTCTGCCCACAAGCTCAGGAATAAGACCGAATTTATCCAAATCGTGAGAAACAACCTTCTCCATCCAGAAAGACTTATTGAGAGTCTTTTTGTCAATGACGTTAGCTTCAAAGCCCAGTGAGGATGAATCGGTACGTTTTTCAACTACCTTTTCAAGTCCTTCAAAAGCACCACCGCAGATAAAGAGAATATTGCTTGTGTCAATGCTGATGAATTCCTGCTGAGGGTGCTTTCTGCCGCCCTGAGGAGGAACGTTAGCAACTGTGCCCTCTATCATCTTAAGCAAAGCCTGCTGAACGCCCTCACCGCTTACATCACGGGTTATAGAAGGATTCTCAGATTTACGGGAGATTTTGTCAATCTCGTCGATATAGATGATACCTGTCTGAGCCTTTTCAATGTCGTAATCAGCAGCCTGAATAAGCTTGAGAAGAATATTCTCTACATCTTCACCAACGTAACCTGCCTCTGTAAGAGTAGTGGCATCAGCAATAGCAAAGGGTACGTCAAGAGCCTTGGCAAGAGTCTGGGCAAGTAAGGTCTTGCCAACACCTGTGGGGCCTAAAAGAAGTACGTTACTCTTGGAAAACTCTACATCGTCATCCTCGTTGAAAACACGTTTATAATGGTTATAAACTGCAACGCTGAGAGTAATCTTTGCTTTATCCTGACCGATTACATACTCGTCAAGGATTGCCTTAATCTCATGAGGCTTTAAAAGCTGTGAAGCATCAATTGTATCAATTGCAGTAGGTTTGACAGGGTCGCTCTCGTCAAGGATTGACATACAGAGCTCTACGCACTGGTCACAGATATAGACTCCATTTCCAGCGATGAGCTTTCCAACCATACCCTGAGTTTTGCCGCAAAAAGAACAGCAAACATCACCGTTTTCTTTGTTGTTAGGCATAATATTCCTCTTATCTTCTTTCGATTACCTTATCAATGAGACCATATTCAAGAGCCTGCTGTGCAGTCATAAAGTTATCTCTTTCGGTATCTCTTGCGATAACCTCAAGAGGCTGACCTGTATTCATAGCCAGAATCTCATTGAGCTTCTTCTTTGTGTGAAGAATATGCTTTGCGTGAATTTCAATATCTGATGCCTGACCCTGAGCACCGCCACTGGGCTGATGAATCATAATGTCAGCATTGGGCAGAGCATATCGCTTGCCCTTGGTACCTGCTGAAAGCAGGAAAGCACCCATGGATGCTGCCATGCCCATACAGATAGTTGAAACATCGCATTTGGTGTACTGCATTGTGTCGAAGATTGCCATACCGTCTGTAACAGAGCCGCCGGGGCTGTTGATGTACAGGCTGATGTCCTTTGAAGGGTCCTGACCCTCAAGATACAGAAGCTGAGCTACTACAAGTCCTGCAGAAACATGGTTCACTTCATCGTTCAGTATAATTATTCTATCGTTGAGAAGTCGGGAGAAAATATCATAGGAACGCTCACCGCGACTTGTCTGTTCAATAACATAAGGTATTACGCTCATTAAAATCATCCTTTCAGAATAATACTTAACAAAATCAGTGAGAGATATTCAAATGTTCTAAAAAACAAATTATTTTACTACTGCCTCAGCTCTTACGAGATCCATTGCACGCTGAACAGCAAGGTCATCACGCTGATCCTCAACGTCAACGATCATCTTGATACGGTCAATGTCAACACCGTAAGTCTCAGCAAGTCTTGCAAATTCTGCATCAACTTCCTCGTCAGTTACAGTGATGTTCTCAAGCTGAGCAATCTTCTTGAGAGCAAGACGGAGCTTAACTCTGCGCTCTGCATCCTTGCGGTACATTGTCTTGAGAGCATCAACGTCCATACCCATATAGCCGAGATAAGTAGCCATATCCATACCCTGTGAACGCAGACGTGTGTCAAAGTCACGGATCATGGAGTTAACTTCGTTATCATACATAACCTCAGGAATCTCGCTCTGTACAAGCTCGATAAGCTTATCAGTAACCTGATTTGCGATATCGTTCTCACGCTCTTCCTTGAGTCTCTTGGAAATTGTCTCTTTAACTTCCTTCTTGTAATCCTCAACTGTCTCCTTGTCGGATACGTCCTTTACGAACTCGTCGTCAAGCTCGGGGAGTTCCTTTGTCTTAATCTCGTGGAGGTTAATCTTGAACTGTGCTTCCTGACCCTTGAGCTCCTCAGCCTGATAATCCTCAGGGAATGTTACAGTGATTGTGAACTCCTCACCTGCATTATGGCCAACAATCTGCTCCTCAAAGCCGGGAATGAAGGAACCACTGCCGAGAGCAAGATTGTAATTCTCTGCCTTGCCGCCTTCAAAAGCAACCTCACCAAGGAAGCCCTCAAAGTCGATAACAACTGTGTCGCCATCTGCTGCAGGTCTGTCCTCAACAGTTACCATACGGCTGTTTCTGTCGCGAACTCTGTCGATTTCTTCGTTGATCATTTTCTCTGTTACGCGAACAGCCTTTGCTTTAACCTCGATGCCCTTGTAGCCTTCGATTGTAACCTCAGGCTCAACGATAACAACTGCCTTGAACTCAAAGCCATTATCTGTGCTAACTTCTTCTACAGACTCAACTGCTACAACCTTGAGACCTGCCTCTTTGATAGCAGCCTCAAGAGCCTCAGGATAGCAGAACTCGATTGCATCGGGATAGAATACATCTTTGCCGTAGAGCTTCTCTACCATCTGTCTGGGAGCCTTACCCTTACGGAAGCCGGGGATAGAAACCTGACCGATGTTCTTCTTGTAGGATTTCTGTACTGCTGCCTCAAAAGTAGCTGCATCTACAGTTACTTCAAGCTCGTACTTGTTTGTTTCCTTAAGTGTTGATGATTTAAGTGCCATTTTGAAATTCCTCCATATAATGGTTTTTTGGTATATTCAAACGACGGGTACAGGATAGAAGCCTGTATAGTCGCATGAAATCAGATTGAGTTTTATTCCTTCAAAGTCACCTGTGTAAGCATGCTTGTGAGTTGCGGCACCGTGAAGATGGCCGTAATAGCAACGCTTGATACCGTGCTTTTTAAGAGTATTGATTATTTCCTCACAGACTATGGTGTCATAGACAGGAGGATAATGAAGGAAGACTACGGGCTCAAGCCCTGTCTTTTCCGCTTCTATGATTGAAGCTTCAAGACGTCCTACTTCACGGTTTAAAATCCGCATATCCTTTTCCCCTGAGGATTCGTAGTTCCAGCCTCGGGTACCGCAGATAGCAAGATTATCAGCAACATATGCATTATTGAAGATAATGCTTATTGTATCAAAGCCTTTATCAGCAAGATACTCGTCAATTTTCTTTTTAGTAGCCCACCAATAGTCATGGTTGCCTTTTATCAGGAGCTTTTTACCCGGCAGAGAATTGATAAATGCAAAGTCATTATCACATTCTTCAAGCTTCATAGCCCATGATATATCACCTGCGATAACAACCGTGTCCTCATCTTTGACAAGCTTACGCCAGTTATTTTCAAGTCGCTGAACATAATCTGTCCAACCACTGAAAATATCCATGGGCTTATCAGTACCCAAAGAAAGATGAAGGTCAGCTATTGCGAAAACCGACATTATTTAAGTCCCAGTGCACCGAGAACGTACTCGGGCATTGTCTGAGGCTCGATAACATCTGAGAATCTGTCTTCCATAGTTCTTGTTGCCTCAAGAGGAGCAGGGATTGCTACACCTGTTACCTCTGTGAGTCTGTCAACAACTGCAAACTCATCCTCGTCGGTGATTTCCTTGCCCTCAACTGCAGAAAGAACTGCACGGGAGAACTTATAGGGGCTTGCTGTAGAAGCGATTACGGCAGGAGTATTGTCGCCTGTTGCTTCAAGGTACTTCTCGTATACATTGACAGCAACTGCTGTGTGAGTATCGCAGAGGTAATCTGTGTCTTTGTAGAGAGCAGAGATTGTATCAAGAGTCTCCTGCTCGGAGCAGAAACCGCCGCTAAAGAGCTCGGTCACTGTTGCCTTGATAGAATCGCTTACTTCATAAGCACCCTCTGTCTTGAGAGCTGTCATATAATCCTTTGTCTCAGCATCGTTTCTGCCGGAGAGAACATAAAGGAGTCTCTCAAGGTTAGAGGATACAAGAATATCCATTGAAGGTGATACAGTGGTGATAAAGTCTCTGTTCTTGTTGTATACACCTGTGTTGATAAAGTCAGTGAGAACGTTGTTGGAATTGGAAGCACAGATGAGTTTTCCAAGAGGCATACCCATACAGCCTGCAAAATACGCAGCGAGGATATTACCGAAGTTACCTGTGGGAACAACAACGTTAATTTTATCTCCAAGCTTTACCTTACCTGCGTTTACCATATCGCAATATCCGGAGATGTAGTAAACAATCTGAGGAAGAAGTCTGCCCCAGTTGATGGAGTTAGCACTGGAGAACATAAGACCATTATTCTCAAGACCAGTGATTACTTCTTCTGTGGTGAATATTTTCTTTACGCCTGTCTGTGCATCGTCAAAGTTACCTTTGATTGCGCAAACACCAACGTTCTTACCGCCTGTGGTGTTCATCTGGTGCTTCTGCATGGGGCTTACACCATCGGAGGGATAGAAAACAATAATCTCTGTGTTCTCTACATCCTTGAAGCCTTCCAGCGCAGCTTTGCCTGTATCACCTGAGGTTGCAACAAGGATTTCTGCCTTCTTGCCGTCTGCTGTCTTTTTAAGAGACTTTGTAAGCAGATGAGGAAGAATCTGAAGAGCCATATCCTTGAAGGCACAGGTAGGGCCATGCCACAGCTCCATAATGTTAAGCTCAGCACCATTGTGGTTTACTGAAACAATGGGAGCAGGATTATCACCGCCGAACTTTTCTGCAGTGTAAGCGTTGTCTACGCAATCTGCAATCTCCTCAGCAGTAAAATCAGTGAGGTAATCAGAGAGAATTTTCTTTGCTCTCTCTCTATAATCGAGACTTAAAAGTGTCTCAAATGTAATACCGTCATAAACGGGAAATGCTTCAGGCACAAAGAGGCCGCCGTCACGGGAAATACCCTGTGCAATAGCCTGTGCAGATGAAACTGATTCTTTATTATTCTGTGTGCTGGTATAAAGCATTTTTAACCAAACCACCCTTTCATTACGAATAATATATTATTTTACACCATTTTCTGTAAAAAGTCAAAATCCACTAAAGAAATTATGAGCATTATAGTACATGATTTTTTGTACAAGTTGCTCAGTATATCCGATTTTCAGAAATTCTTCGTACAAAAATGGGATTTTTTCTATACCTTTAAGGTCTTTTGGAACATCGCTGCCGTCATAGTCTGAGCCTACGCATAGGACGTCCTCTCCGCCTAAAGAAAGGAAGTGCTCAGCATGAATCAAAACATCTTTTATAGAAGCGGTATCAGGAGCAGAAGAAAGAAAATCTCTGTGGAAATTAAGTCCTACCAATCCTCCGCTTTGCTTTATAACTTCAAACTGCTCGTCTGTGATGTTTCTTCTGTGAGGACAGACAACTCTTGAGTTTGAATGAGAAGCCACAAGAGGTTTTTTCGCTATCTGTGCAACATCAAAAAAGAGTCTGTCGCTTGCGTGGGAAATATCAATCACTATAGAACTTCTTTCAAGCTCAGGTATACATCTGCGACCGAAGTCTGAAAGACCAACGTGAGGAGCATCAGCACCTCCGCCTATGCAATTATCAGCGTTCCACGTAAGAGTTATCATCCTGACACTGTGTTTTCTGAGAAGTTCAATGTTTCGGATATCACCTGCAAGGAGAGCTGCGTTTTCTACAGTGAAAATGAAGTTATAATCATTGTTTGCTGTGACAAAATCATCTGATATTACAGGTATCTGATGCAACACACTTTCTTCAGAGAGACGTTTATGAGCCTTAAGAAATAATTCTCTCTGAGCATTTTTACTCATATTGTCGGGTAGCCAGATAGCCATACACTGAGTCCATTTGTCAAAGACTCTGCCACGTTCTACAGAAACCTCATAGGATGAATCGTTGAGAGTTTTGTTCTCGGTAACTGCTTTGTAGAGTGTATCACAGTGCAGGTCAAAAAACTGCATAAGTTCCTCCCTGAGAAAAAGCATTTTCAATGTAGTTAATTTTATAGGGTTTGTTTTTATCCTCTGTGAGGAAAACCTCTGCCACATCAAACCGAGGTTGTTTATTGCTTTGATTTGAGAACGTAAGATAGTATTTAGCCGCTTTGAGTATCATCTGTTGCTTACGCAAATTCACTGAGTCTGCAGGACGGTGTGAATCCTCGCCTGTTCTGGTCTTAACTTCAACAAATATAATATACTCTTTGTTCTCAGCTATAATGTCAATTTCAGAATACTTATTACGCATATTTCGTTCAAGTATTCTGTATTTATTTCTTCTGAGGAATTTAGCGGTGTAGTTTTCACCAATTTGTCCTTTTGTTATGTGTGAAAAAAGTTTCATAATTATTTCAGTATGTTTTTCAGGAAACTCATTCTGTGAACAGGAGACGGTCCGTACTCTTTAATCATATCTGTATGGAGCTTGGTGCCGTATCCCTTATGTTTTTCAAAGCAATACTGAGGGTATTCCTTTGCATATTCAAGAAGTAGTCTGTCTCGGGAAACCTTGGCAAGGATTGATGCAGCTGCAACAGACATAGAACGGGCGTCACCCTTGATGATATACTCGCAGGGTATCAGGAGGTCAGGTGTACGATTGCCGTCAATATATGCAAAATCCGCAGGAATCTGCAGACCTTCTACTGCTCTTTTCATAGCAAGCATAGTTGCATTGAGAATATTTATTTCTTCAATTTCTTCCACAGTTGCGTAAGCAATACTGTATGCAACTGCAGAATCGATGATTACATCAAACAATTTCTCACGCTTTTTCTCAGAAAGTTTCTTTGAATCGTTTACACCCTCAAGGATAAGTCCCTGAGGCAGTATTACTGCGGCGGCACACACCGGTCCTGCAAGAGGTCCTCTGCCTGCTTCATCAACACCGCAAACATGCTTATAACCTTTATCATAAGCATGGTTTTCAAATTCAAGCCAATCCATAGTTACACCTCGTCTTTAGGAGGAAACTCAAGGGTAATTCTACCGAGCCTTGCATCGCGAAACTCGTCCAGAAGCATAGCTGATGCACGTTCAGTATTAACCTCTCCGCCTGAAATAAGCATTCCGCGTTTTCTGCCGATAATTTCAAGGAGTTCGTAGGAATCTGTTTCTCCTACTGTATCTATATCCAGTGAAAAACGCTCGATAAACTTCTGAGGTTTAATCTCCTTAAGCAGGTCAAGGAGACGTACAGCAAGAAGCTCTGTATCAAGAATCTGGTCCTTAACGGCACCTGTAAAAGCAAGTCTCTCACCTACAAGCTGGTCTTCAAACTTAGGCCAGAGTACACCGGGCGTATCTAAAAGTTCAAAGCCTCTGTCAAGGGTAAACCACTGGTTACCGCGGGTTACACCGGGTCTGTCCTCAACCTTGGCACGGTTTTGCTTTACAACCTTATTGATAAAAGAGGATTTACCTACATTAGGGATACCGACAATCATAACTCTGATTGAGGGGTTCTTGATACCTCTTGCCTGTTTCTTCTCTATATATGCTTTCAGGAGTTTCCTGCATTCAGGCACAACCGTAGTAAGACCCTTACCGCTTCTGCAATCTATAGCAAGGGCACGAATACCCTTTTTGCTGTAATACTCTATCCATTTTGCGGTTGCCGCAGGCTCGGCCATATCACATTTATTAAGAAGGATAAGTCTGGGCTTGCTGCCAACAAGAGAATCGATATCGGGGTTTGTTGAGGACACAGGGATTCGTGCATCTTTAATCTCTACAACAGCATCAACCAGCTTAAGAGATGCCTCAATCATTCTCTTGGTTTTGGTCATATGACCCGGAAACCACTGTATATTCTGATTTGTACTCATAATTCCACCTCAAAACAAAAAGCCTACATCAGATGATGTAAGCTTTTGATTCTTTGCTCTTAATATAAGTAACCGAAACGGTTTAATGGGAGAATTACAAACTGAGCTTTTCCGATAATATCATCAACACTTACACAGTCAAAATAACGGCTGTCAAAAGAGACGTCGCGGTTATCGCCAAGGATGAATGCTTCTCCCTTGCCGACTGTAATTGAATATTCGCTCTCGCCTTCTTTGGATATAGTCTCAGAAGAGATGTAATCCTCTTCAAGAAGAATTCCGTCAACAAAAACCTCATGGGTTTTGTAGTTGATGTAAACCTCCTGACCTTCAAGAGCGATAATACGCTTGATGATAGGCTTGTCATAATATTTACCTGCAGGGATTACGACGATATCACCCACCTCAGGCTCGTAGAAGAAATTGGTGAGGATTACCTTGTCGTTATGCTTCAGTGTATTCTCCATAGATGTACCATCAATATTGATAAGACGGAAAACGAAGGTCAGGAGCAGTACCACGATTACTATTGCAACAACTATTGAGTGAATCCACTCATAGAGAGCATTAGTAGCAGGTGAGCTGTTGGGTGTGACCTTTGTCATCTGACTTTCATCAATACCAAAGGATTCATCCTGAATATCAATATCATATTCATCAAGATCGATTTTTCTCATATTAACACCTGAATGATAGTAAAAAAAGGGACAGTGAGTCCCTTTTTTCTGTAGTCTTGGATTTTAATTACTTCTTGATAGCTTCCTTAACCTTAGCAGCCTTACCAACTCTGTCACGGAGGTAGTAGAGCTTGCTTCTACGAACCTTACCGTGTCTGATGATCTGAACATCAGTTACGTTGGGGGAATTTACGGGGAATACTCTCTCAACACCAACACCGTAAGAAACACGTCTTACTGTGAAAGTCTCAGAAACACCGCTACCGCGTCTTGCGATAACTGTACCCTCGAACATCTGAATTCTCTCTCTCTCGCCTTCACGGATGTTAACAGCAACTCTTACTGTATCACCGATAGAAAACTGAGGCTTCTCTGCCTTGATTGAACTTGCGGAAATTGCTTTGATTGCGTCCATTATAATGACCTCCATATATTTTTTCGGAAATTCATACCTTTCGGCAGAGGACTATCCATATCAATTTGCGGTTTTACCGCTTGATTGAACTCGTCGCTGGTACGACGGAAATTCAAATACTACAGTATAATAACACATTATTTCTTAATTTGCAAGTGTTTTTTGCCTGTTTAGAAAAATAATTTTATTATCTGTTTTTGATTTTTTCAAGGAACTTCTGAAAATACTCAGGAAGCTCTGAGGAAAACTCCATGTTTTCCCCTGACACAGGATGCAGAAAACCTAAACGCAT
Source organism: Ruminococcus sp. (assembly GCA_045535605.1). Taxonomy (GTDB): domain Bacteria; phylum Bacillota; class Clostridia; order Oscillospirales; family Acutalibacteraceae; genus Ruminococcoides. Next base: position 4,544 of record JAZSLX010000028.1, on the reverse strand, counting down.
TGCGTGGAGGCACTGTCCATCAAGTTCTGTTATCACTTTCTTAGGACCGTAAACATCATCACCTGCCAAAGGATGGCCGATGTAGGACATATGCACACGAATCTGATGTGTTCTACCTGTTTCCAATTTACAGCTGATATAAGAAAAATCCCTATATTCTTCAAGCACAGTGTAATGAGTAACTGCGTGCTTTGAATTTTTATCGGTTACGCACATCCGCTTTCTATCTACAGCACTGCGACCGATAGGAGCATCAACAGCACCCTCGAGCTCTTTAAGATGTCCGTAGATAACAGCTCTGTACTCACGGGTCATACAGTGTTCCTTGATTTGCTCAGACAGAGAAAAATGTGCTCTGTCTGATTTTGCAACTACCAGCAGACCGCTAGTGTTTTTATCTATGCGGTGAACAATACCGGGACGGAGAACACCGTTGATTCCTGAAAGCTGACCTTTACAATGATAAAGCAGAGCATTTACAAGAGTACCATCAGGATTTCCTGCGGCAGGATGAACAACCATACCTTTGGGTTTATTAACAACTATCAAATCCTCATCTTCATAAACCACATCAATGGGGATATCCTGCGGAATAGCCTCAAGCTCAGTTGCCTCAGCGACAATAACCTGCACACTGTCCCCTGCTGATACTTTATAGCTTTTTGAAACTTTTTTATCGTTTACGAGAGCAGAACCTTCTTCAATAACAGAGGCAATGAAGCTACGGGATCTGTCCGATATATTCTCTGAAAGAAATTTATCTATCCTCTGCCCTGCCTGAGCATCAGTAACTATAAATGTGTATTCCATATCACTCAGTCTTATCTGCTTCTACAGCTTGTTTTTTATTCTTGCCGTAATAAAAAATAATGAAAACCACAAGGAGAATTGTTCCCGCGGTTACACAATAATCGGCAAAGTTACATATTGGCGGAAAGAATGAAAGTGCCAAAAAGTCAACCACATAGCCGTTTACTACTCTATCAATAAGATTGCCGATACCGCCGCCTACAATAAGAGCTACAGAAGCGTAATATACTTTGCTTTTGAAATCTTCCTTTGTAGTCATATAGATAAGGACACCGCACACAAGAAGTGTGACAACGATGAATACCCATCTGAACCCTGAGCCTAAGCCGAAAGCCATACCGTCATTATGAGAATATGTAAAATCCAGAAGTCCCGGGATAACAGTAATGGACTCGCCAAGCTCCATATTCTGAACAACAAGATATTTTGAAATCTGGTCGATGACAACCAGTATTACAGCAACAATAATAGCAATAATCACTATTATTACCTCCAAAATACAGCACAAGCGGTGCATTGAAATACACCGCTTTGGCCTATTAAATGTAAATAAATTTATTACTCAATAACAGCAGCACATCTTGCACAAAGTGTGGGATGGTCAGTATTATCGCCAACAGTCTTGCTGTAACCCCAACAACGCTCACACTTCTCGCCCTGTGCCTTATTAACTGTAACCTGAAGCTCACCCTCAGCCTGCTCTACAACAACCTCAGATACGATGAATGCTGCAGCAAGCTCATTCTCAACAGACTTGATGAACTCATACTCAGCACCGGATGCAGAAAGTGTTACAGAAGCTTCAAGGGAGGACTTGATCATCTTATCCTTGATAGCAACCTCAAGCTGTTTCTTGACAGTATCACGAAGCTCGTGAATCTTATCCCAGTTAGCAATAAAGTTTGAATCAAGAGAAATCTCAACAGGTGTGGGCATATCGTTGAAGAGCACGCACTCTGCATTTGCATCAGCACGGTGAGGCATATACTTCCAGATTTCGTCAGATGTGTATGCAAGGATAGGTGCAATCATTCTTGTCATAGAATCAAGGATGATATAAATTGCTGTCTGGGCAGCACGACGTGCCTTTGAACCAGCCTTTTCTGTATAGAGTCTATCCTTGAGAACATCAAGGTAGAAGTTGGACATATCAACAACACAGAAGTTGTGGATTGCATGATAAACCTGATGGAACTCGTAGGAGTCGTAACCAGCCTTAACCTTAGCCATAAGCTCGTTGAGCTTGTTGATTGCCCATTTATCTATAGGCATAAGCTCGTCGATAGCAACAGCATCTGTATCAGGGTTGAAGTCGTTGATACAACCAAGGATATATCTTGCTGTGTTGCGGATTTTTCTGTATGCCTCGGAAAGCTGTTTCAGAATCTCCTTGGAAATACGGATATCAACATGATAGTCGGAAGATGCAACCCACAGACGGAGAACATCAGCACCATACTGGTCAACAACCTCCTGAGGATCGATACCGTTACCAAGAGACTTACTCATCTTCTTGCCCTCGCCGTCAACAACCCAGCCGTGAGTAAGAACACTCTTGTAGGGAGCTTGGCCGAATACTGCAACAGAAGTGAGCAGTGAGGACTGGAACCAACCACGATACTGGTCTGCACCCTCAAGGTACAGATCAGCAGGCCATGTAAGGTTAGGTCTTGCCTTACATACAGCAGCATGAGTAACACCACTGTCAAACCAAACATCCATAATATCTCTTTCTTTCTCGAAAGAGGTGTGGCCGCACTTGGAGCACTTTGCACCCTCGGGAAGAATCTCCTCAGCACTGTAAGTAAACCATGCATCTGAGCCTTCCTCACGGAAGAGAGCTGCAACAGCATCCATAGCTGCCTTGTCGATATAAGGCTCACCGCACTCCTTGCAGAAGAAAATTGGAATGGGAACACCCCATCTACGCTGACGGGAAATACACCAATCCTTACGATCCTGTACCATAGAGGTGATTCTGTCTTTACCCCAACCGGGAATCCACTCAACATCATTAATAGCCTTTACTGCATCAGCCTTGAAGTCATCAACAGAGCAGAACCACTGGTTTGTAGCTCTGAAGAGAACAGGCTTCTTACATCTCCAGCAATGGGGATACTGGTGGATAATCTTCTTGAGGCCGAAGAGAAGTCCAAGGCTCTCAAGGTGCTGTGCGATGGGTTTATTTGCATCATCTGTCAGAAGTCCTGCAAACTGACCAGCTTCCTCAGTAAGTCTGCCGTCAGCGTCAACAGGAACAATAATGGGAATTTCGGGATAGTTACGGCATACGTCGTAATCCTCTACACCGTGACCGGGAGCAGTATGAACACAACCTGTACCGCTTTCAAGAGTAACGTGATCACCAACAATTACAAGAGATTCGCGCTGGAGAAAGGGATGTCTAGTCTTGATATACTCAAGCTCGCTACCCTTGATTTCTGCTACTACTTCGTAATCTTCAATACCTGCAGCCTCGAACGCGCTCTTGTAGAGCTCCTCTGCCATAATGAAGAATTCTTCACCTGATTTGATTACGCAGTAGTTAAACTCAGGACCTACACAAACAGCCACGTTGCCGGGCAGTGTCCAAGTAGTAGTAGTCCAGATAACAAAATTTGTCTTCTGAGGATCAACGCCTAAAGCAGAAATCTTGCCAAGGTCGTCGCATACGGGGAACTTAACATAGATAGAGAAGCAGGGATCTTCTGCGTATTCAATCTCAGCCTCTGCAAGTGCTGTCTTACACTCGGGACACCAGTAAACAGGCTTGAGCCCTTTGTAGATATAACCCTTCTGAGCCATCTCAGAGAAAATCTCAATCTGAGTTGCTTCAAAATCCTTTGTGAGTGTGATGTAGGGATTGCTCCAGTCGCCGATTGCGCCAAGACGTCTGAACTGATTACGCTGGTCATCAAGATAGCCCAGTGCAAAATCACGGCAAATCTGACGAAGCTCTACGTCGGAAATAGCATCAGAGCTGGAAACACCAGCTTTTGCTCTTGCCTTAAGTTCTGTGGGCAGACCGTGTGTATCCCAACCGGGGACAAAGGGAGCACAGAAGCCGGACATATTCTTGTATCTTACGATAAAATCCTTAAGTACCTTATTGAGAGCGGTACCAAGATGGATGTTACCGTTAGCATAAGGAGGGCCATCGTGAAGGATGAACATAGGCTTGCCTGCATTCATCTCCATAAGCTTTCCATAAATATCGTTATCGTCCCATTTTTTGAGAGTTATAGGCTCACTCTGAGGAAGACCTGCTCTCATAGGAAAATCAGTATTGGGAAGATTTAAGGTTTTGTTGTAATCCTGAGACATAATTATCTACTCTCCAAATATCTTGATTTATTCTGAATCGGCATTGCCGTCATCACTTGCATGGTCATTTTCGATGTCGTAATTGTCGCCAAACTTAAGATTTGAAAAATTCCTGCTCTTCTTTTTGTTATCGACAGGTGCTTCCTGAGCAGGAGCTTCATCGTCATTACTGATATCGCTTACAATGCTGATATCAAACAGATCCTCAACTTCTACAGTAGGCGCTTCTGAAACAACAGGTGCTTCTGTCACAGGTGTTGCCTTTTCAGGTGCAGGCTGAGATTTTTCGGGTGCCTGTACAGGAGCCTCAGCATTACCTGCTGCTACCTCATTTGCACGCTCGTAATCACCTGAGTTATCAGTGGGATAGCGGTCTTCTACAGAAGCCTCCATTGCCTGAATACGCTGAA
>JAZSLX010000108.1:0-3439 GCA_045535605.1 Ruminococcus sp. | reverse complement strand
GCTTGGCCTCCGACTTGGCTTTATGCTTTACGACCTTGTCATTCTTGTTATCCTTGTAGTGTTTTTAATAGGCGGAATCCGTCGCGGTGCCGCAAAGACCCTGCTGTCCGTTTTGGCACTTGTAGCTTCTGCAGTTTTGAGTATAGCTCTTTCAGGTTTTATTTCTCAGTTTATCTTTGATGTATTTATCAGGGCTTCCATTGAGAGTAAAATAAGTGAGGTTCTTGTAAATTCTGCGGTGAATTCAATTGCACAGACCGCCTCTGACATCGTCTCGGCAATCCCTGCCTTCATTGTGTCTGCAATGGCGTTTTTCGGTTTGCCTCAGAGTAGCTTTGAGAGCTTCTGTGCACAGACAGTAAGTGATAAAGGCGACCTTGCAGCACAGTCAATTACAGACGCAATAGAGCCTACAGTTACAGGTGTTATCGGCACAATAGTCTGTATTATACTTTTTATTGTCCTGTCAATTCTTTTGTCGAAGCTTGCAAAGCTTATCGCAAAGGTTTTTCGTCTGCCTCTTATCCGTGTGGTTGATTCAATCCTCGGTGCAGGTCTGGGACTTGTTGAGGGTTTTGTAACAATAACCCTTATACTTATTCTGTTAAATCTCTTGCTCCCCTTGTTCCCAGCACAGTGGACATTCCTGAGTCAGGAGTATATAGATACATCTTATGTTTTTTCAGCAATCAACAATGGTGAAATAATAAATTGGGTACAGCAGTTCACATATTCAGTTGATGAACTTTTATAATTTGTAAGGTATAGGAGAAAGTTAAAATGGAGTGGAATAAAGAAAAGAAAATAGACCTTCGGTATATTTTCACTGTGCCGAATATTCTGAGCTATATCAGAATTATTCTTATAGTGCCTTTTGTTATTCTTTTCCTCAGGAGGGAATACCTCTGGGCGGCAGTTTGTATTATCGTCTCAGGGCTTACTGATTGCGTAGACGGCTTTTTAGCCAGAAAGCTCAATCAGATTACTCAGCTTGGCAAGATGCTCGATCCTGTGGCAGATAAGCTTACCCTGCTTGCAGTGGGTGTTTGCCTGTCTATAGTAGAGCCTATGATAATCCCTGTTATTATAATTTTGATTATCAAGGATTTGCTTATGCTTGTGGGAGCATCGCTTATGCTCAAGAACAAAGTAATGCCCTTTGCCTCTGAATGGTACGGCAAGGTAGGCACAGTATGCTTCTATGTTTCAGTTGCCGCAATTGTAGTGTTTGACCTTATCCTCAAGGTTGAAAATTTCAATATTGTTTCACTTGTTCTGCTGTCAGTTACAGCAGTTATTATGATTTATTCCCTCATAAGATACTATCTTATTTTCAAGGGAATGATGAAAAAAGCCAGAGAAGAAAGATCAGGAAGCAGCGCTTCTGCTGACTGATTGTTCATATAAAAGGAGAATGTTATGTTATGTTCAAGATGCGGTAAACGTACCGCAGTTGTATTTGTTTCCAATAACCAGAACGATTCAAACACAGTAGGTTATTGCCTTTCCTGTGCAAGAGAGCTGGGTATCAAGCCTGTAGATGACCTTATGAAGAAAATGGGTATCACAGACGAGGATTTAAAAGCAATGGAAGACCAGATGGGACCCATGATGGAAAGCCTGCAAGAGGGCGGAGATTTATCTGAGATGATGCAGGGGATGACCCCTGACGATATGGGAATCGAAGAAGCAGAAGATGCTGACGGAGAGGACTTTACTCCCGGCGGTGCACCTGCTTTCCCGAGCTTTTTCAATAACTTTTTTGGCGGCGGCCAGAAGCCTGCAGACGGTGCAGGTAATACCGACCCTAAAAAAGCAAAGAAGCAGGAGAAAAAGGAAAAGAAAGAGAGAAAGTTCTTAGGTCTTTATTGTGAGGATTTAACCCGTAAAGCACGAGAGGGCAGGACTGACCGAGTTATCGGCAGAGATAAAGAAATCGAGCGTGTTATTCAGATTCTTTCAAGACGTACAAAGAACAATCCTTGTCTTATCGGTGAGCCCGGTGTAGGTAAAACTGCTATCGCCGAGGGACTTGCACTGCGTATTGCCGAGGGTAACGTGCCTCAGCGTCTCAGGGATAAAGAAATACATCTTCTGGATCTCACTGCACTTGTTGCTGGTACTCAGTTCAGAGGCCAGTTTGAAAGCAGAATCAAGGGCCTCACTCAGGAGGTCAAGAATCTGGGTAATATTATCCTGTTCATTGACGAGGTTCACAACCTTGTAGGTACAGGTGATGCTGAGGGTACAATGAATGCGGCTAACATCTTAAAGCCTGCTCTGTCCCGCGGCGAAATACAGGTTGTAGGTGCTACCACCTTCAATGAATACAGAAAATATATCGAGAAGGATTCTGCGCTGGAGCGCCGTTTCCAGCCTGTCAAGGTTGCTGAGCCCTCTGTTTCCGAGGCTATCGAGGTACTTGAGGGTATCAAAGATTACTATGCAATGCACCACAGAGTAACAGTAGGCGAGGATATCATCCGCAAGGCTGTTATCTTCTCAGAGCGATACATCACAGACCGCTTCTTGCCTGATAAAGCTATCGACCTTCTTGACGAGGCCTGTGCCTGTGCTTCACTTCGCAATAAAGAACGTGAACGCTACGATAAGCTCTGTGACGAAAAACACAACCTCCAGCTTGTACAGGAGAAGCTCACAACAGAGGAGCAGGTAGACTACGAACGCCTTGCAACCGTCAAGAGCGAGCTTGCACGTCTTGACCAGCAGATATCTGAAATTCCTGAGGAAGCACTTGAGACCGCGGTTACCGAGGAGGACCTTGCAAAGGTTATCGAGCTGTGGACAGGAATCCCCTCAACCCATGTTCGTGAGAATGAGCTTGCAAAGCTTGCTAACATAGAATCCCAGATGAAAGAGAAGATTATCGGTCAGGACGAGGCTGTGAAAGTCCTTGCAAATGCTATCAAGAGAAGCCGTGTGCAGATTTCTCCCAGACGTCGTCCTGCATCCTTTATCTTTGTAGGTCCCACCGGTGTAGGTAAAACCGAGCTTGTAAAGGTGCTCTCAGCTCTTCTCTTTGATACTCCCGAAACCTTAATCCGTCTGGATATGTCCGAGTTTATGGAGAAGCATTCCGTCTCCAAAATTATCGGCTCACCTCCCGGATATGTAGGCTATGACGAGGCAGGACAGGTAACAGAGAAAGTCCGCCGCCGTCCCTACAGTGTGCTCCTTTTTGATGAGATTGAGAAGGCACATCCCGATGTGCTCAATATCCTCCTTCAGATTCTGGACGAGGGTAAGCTCACCGATGCTCACGGCAGAGTTGTAAACTTTGAGAATACCGTCATTGTTATGACATCAAACGCAGGCTCTGACAGAAGAGAGAACGCTTTGGGCTTTGCAAAGAGCGAAGCAGATGCTACAAGAGAAAAGGTTATGAAGGCTCTCTCTGATTTCCTCAGACCTGAGTTTC
>JAZSLX010000037.1:0-3275 GCA_045535605.1 Ruminococcus sp. | reverse complement strand
TCTGTTTTATAAACTTTGCCTAAATGTACTGATATCTGTTGTGATATCAGCTATAATTTATATCCTCTTTTTGTTTATATTGCATACTTTTTCGAAAAGCGAAATAAAAATGGCTTTAAATTGTAAAAAAATTGTAATAATACTTGAAAAATTGCATCTTATAGGTTAAAATATATGATTGGAATGCGGATTTCTGCATTTTGACGGAGGGAACCTCAGTGAATTTTCAGTTTAAAGATAATTACGATTTTAACGATCTTGTAAATATTATGAAAATCCTGCGTCAGCCCGGAGGCTGTCCATGGGATGCAGAGCAGACCCACAAGAGTATCCGCCGTGACTTCCTTGAAGAAACCTACGAGGCTATTGAGGCTATCGACACTGATGATTCTGAGCTTCTTTGTGAGGAGCTTGGCGACGTGCTGCTGCAGGTTGTTTTCCATTCTCAGATTGAGCAGGATGCAGGCGGTTTTACAATCAACGAGGTTTGCGACGGAATATGTAAAAAACTTATCATCCGTCATCCCCATGTTTTCGGTGATGTTATCGCCGAAACTCCTGACAAGGTACTGGAAAATTGGGATGCTATCAAAATGAAGACCAAGGAACAGACTACCTATGCTGAGACCTTGGACAGCGTAAGCCATGCATTGCCGTCTCTTATCCGTGCTCACAAGGTACAGCACAAAGCCCGTAAGTACGGCTTTGATTGGGACGATGTAAGCGGTGCTCTTGATAAGCTTACAGAAGAAGTTCTGGAGCTTCGTCAGGCAGTAGAGCAGGGGGACAAGGATTCCTGCTACGATGAATTGGGCGATGTGCTCTTTTCTGCTGTCAATGTTTCCCGTTTTATCGGTGTTGACCCTGAACAGTCCCTTTCATCTTCTGTGGACAAGTTCATTACACGTTTTGCAAAGGTCGAAGCCCTTGCAAATGAACGCGGAATTGATATGAAAACTGCTTCTCTTGCTGAGCTTGATGCTCTATGGGATGAAATCAAACAGCAGTAATTTTCAGGGATTATTTCCCACCAATCATTTGTTATTTTTCGGCATAGCCGACTAAAATAAAAAATATTAATGGAGGTTCAATTATGAACAAGACTGAGTTAGTTGCAGCAGTTGCTGCAAAGAGTGGCATTTCCAAGAAGGACGCTGACAAGGCTGTTGCAGCAGTTCTCGACACTATCGTAGAGTCTATCGCTGCTGGCGAGAAGGTTGCTCTCGTAGGCTTCGGCACATTCGAGCAGAGAACAAGAAACGCAAGAACAGGCTGCGATCCCAGAACAAACGCTAAGATCGAGATTCCTGCTTCCAAGGTTCCCGCATTCAAGGCTGGTAAAGCATTTAAGGACGCTGTAAACAAGTAATTGTTTAGATGGGCATACGGTCTCGTATGCCCATCATTTTTTATCTGTTGTATTTTGGAGGAATTATGAGACTTGATAAATATCTGAAGGTTTCCCGGCTTATCAAACGCAGAACTGTTGCTGCAGAGGCATGTGCCGCAGGTAAGGTGTCTGTCAATTCAAAGGTGCAGAAGGCTTCCTATGACGTAAAGGTGGGAGATATCATTGAACTTACCTTCGGCGAAAAAGTTCTGAAGGTTCAGGTTGTAACAGTGCTGGAGCACGTTCGCAAAGAGGATGCTGATGCTATGTACAAACCTTTGTAAAAAGTAATATTTATCCGGCTTTCCGAATAATATTTAAAGCTACTACTTTGTTCGGAGGCACTTATGCAGGATAATGTTACACTTCATAATCATACACTTACCCTCGATAATAGAGAAACCCTTATCCTCACAGGAGTCATGGATGTGCCCGGCTTTGACGAGGAAAACGTCAGTGTGAAAACTGATGCAGGCGCACTTATAATTAAAGGCGAAGCTTTGCATATAAGCCGATTATCCCTTGATACAGGGGAGGTGTCTGTAGAGGGAAAAATCAACTCTCTGCAATATCTCGGCGACACACGACAAAAAGGCTTAATGTCAAAGATATTCAGGTGATAGTTTATGACTTTTACTCTCTCTGACCAGCTTATATGTTTTTGTTGTTCAGTTCTGTGCGGTCTGGGTGTGGGTTTTTTTTATGAGTTTCTCAGGCTATTGCGGGCAGTAAACAGCCGAAACCGAGTAGTTGTTTTCTGCTGTGATGTTGTTTTTATGCTTGTCTTTGCCCTTGTAACTGTGCTTTTCAGCATATGCTATTCACGGGGCAACACCCGCTACTTTGTAGTTCTGGGGGAGCTTGCCGGTATTTTAACCATCAGATTTACACTTGGAAAGTTAAGTGTCAGGTTTTTAGAGCCTGCTTTAAGAAAAATCAGGCATAAATCAAGAAAATTTGCAGTAAATATGGTCAAACTTGCGAAAAAACTCTTGCAAGTAATAACAAACATATTGTATAATAATATTAGAAAGAAAGATCCTGTTTCGGATTACAGGCATACACATAAACTTAAAGAACGAGGTAAACGGTATCATGGAGTTAAAACTGCTGAAGAGTAATAAGAAAAAACATCCTCTGCGGCATATTGTTCCGGGTGCCGTTATTTTAGTTGCCCTTATTTTGATTTTCCTGCTTGCATGCTTTATTAAAATTGCAAATATTCAGAGTGAAATTGCAGAAAAACAGGCGGAGCTTGATACTATCAACGATGAAATCAGAATTCAGGAAATCAAGAACAGCGAGCTTGAGCATATCCTCAATTATTCTGACGAGGAATACCTTGAATATGTAATCAGCAAAGCTCACAGCGACCTTGATTATGTCAGACAGGGCGAGCGTGTTTTCGTTAATTCAGCAGGTAACTGATAAACCTGCTTTTCATAAAATCTTATATAACAGAAAAGGAAAAGTATGAAACCGGAAATTGGACAGATTTACGAAGGAAAAATTACAAGCATTACAAACTTTGGAGCATTCGTCTCCTTGCCTGACGGCCCCGACGGTATGGTACATATCTCAGAGGTTTCTGATAGATTCGTCAAGGATATCCATGACGTATGCAAAGTAGGCGATACTGTTAAGGTCAAGGTTATCTCAATTGCCGACAACGGTAAGATTGCCCTGTCTATTAAGCAAGCAATGGACAGACCTAAGCCACCTCAGAAGGATGACCGACCCGACAGACAGGACAAAGCTCCTCAGCGCAGAGCTCCCAAAAAGCCTCAGGACAAACCTCAGAGGACTACAGCGCCTCCTGTGCTTTATCCCGACGGTGTCTGGGAGGAGCAGGTTTCCTCAAACCCCGATTTTGAGGATATGATGT
>JAZSLX010000006.1:0-25182 GCA_045535605.1 Ruminococcus sp. | reverse complement strand
CTTTTATCCTGCACCTTTTATGAGAACTCAGGCAGACATTGACATCTGTATGAGCGACGAGCACCGCAGATACTGTGCTTCTATTATGAAAAATCTGGGCTACGAAATCTTTTCCGTAGTCGAAAACACAGACGAGTATGTGAAGGATAATTTCTTTTACTATGAGCTTCACTCATCTGTCAATGTGACAACATCGGAATTTTATGAGATTTTTTCTGAGCCCTTCACAAAGGTAAAGGAATCATCAGACGGACTCGGTTTTGTTTTCACTGATGAATACTTCTATCTCCATCTTGTTACACATCTGTATAAGCATTTCATTACAGAAGGGTGTGGAATCAGACTTCTGTGCGATTTATATGTCTATGCTAAGTCCCACCCTGACCTTGACTATGGTTTTATCCGCAGTATTCTGACTCAATACGGAATCATTGAGTTTTACGACAAAATAATAGAACTCAACAAGAGCCTTTGGGAAGGAAAAGCTTTCACAAAAGAACAAATTGAAGTTGCAACCTTTATTTTTAAATGCGGAGATCACGGAAACAACACCGTCAGACGTCTGACAACTTCCAGCACCAACAAGATTGCCGCATTCTCTAACAAAAACAAAATCAGAGTCTCTCTTCAGATTTATTTCCCCAATGCCAACACCCTAAAAAACAGATATCCTGTGCTTGAAAAAGCACCTGTACTTCTTCCCTTTTACTGGATCAAACGCGGCTTTTCAACAATTTTCTTCAAACGCAGTGCTATAAAAGAGCAAAACGATATTATCAAGTCCTTTGATTCTGAAGAAATAAGAGATGCAAAAAAAGCCAGAGAGTTGCTTGGAATCAAACAAAAATAACATAAAACCCAGACATCAGGTACCATGTCCGTTCTTTCCCAAACTTCTGTAATCAATCTTATTAACCGACGTCACAGGCAACTGCTCTGTAAACTCTATCTCTGAGGGGACAGCATAATGTGCAAGATTTTCTCTGCAATATGCTATCAATTCAGATTTAAGATTATCCTCTGAGCATCCGTCCTCACACACTACAAACGCCTTTATTCTCTGCATTTTGTAGGCATCTTCCACCCCAATAACACAGCTTTTCAAAACGCTCGGGTGGGCATTGAGAACTTCTTCTGTATGAGAGGGATAAACATTATATCCGCTTGTGACAATAATCCGTTTTATCCGCTGTTTAAAATACACAAAGCCGTCTTTATCCATCATTCCTGCATCCCCTGTGTGAAGCCATTTGTGGCCATCACTGTGTACCCTCAGCACCCTTTGGGTTTCCTCCTTACTTCCCAGATACCCAAGCATAAGTGCGGGACCTGTTATGCAGATTTCGCCCACCTGCCCGCAGGGTAACTCCTGTGTGGTATTTACTTTACAAATTTTATAATACGTATCCGGAAACGGTATGCCGACACTCCCTTTTCTTTGTATGTTGTACGGAGTCAGGCAGCTGACAGCTACACACTCTGTCAGCCCGTAGCCCTCTCTGATTTTCACCGAGGCACCGTGTTCCTTTAAATATCCGTCAAACTTCTCCCTGAGTTTTTCTGTAAGGGTGTCTCCTCCTGAGAACACTCCTTCAAGAAAACTCAGGTCGGCTCCCCGAAGGCTTTTACATCCTGTAAGTGCCTCAAACATAGTGGGGACACCTGCAATGAAGCTTGGACGGTATTTTTTTATGATTTTTGCCACTTCCTCCACATTAAAACGAGGTATAAGCATACTGCATCCGCCATGTATCAGCACGGCGTGAACACAGACTCCTAATCCGAATCCGTGAAACACAGGCATTACCGCAAGTATCTTAGCACCGAGGACATCAACGTGCACCATCTGAGCCGTCTGCATTGCCATTGCATTAAGTCCGAAGGCGGAAACAAGCACACCTTTGGGCTTGCCTGTTGTGCCACCTGAAAACAGCACCACCGCAGGAGAATCAGGCAGAGCCGATACAGCCTCAGGATTTATGCCATCGCTGTTTTTCATTAAGTTCTGCCATTTATAAATCCTGTTCTCTTTACTTTGTTTGAAACCTTGGTGACATATACTGTATGACTTGCTTCTAAAAAACTCCAGTTCATCTGCAGGAGTAGTAAGAATAACAATTTTATCTTTTAACAAAGATTTCGTTTTCTCATCGGATAAATATTGTGACGCAAGCATAACAACAAATTCAGATTCCGATATATTTACATAGTCTGAAAGCTCCCTTAAAGCTGCCAAAGGATGCACAAAGCAAGCCACTGCCCCCATTCGGTTAAGTGCATACAAAAGATACACCGCTTGAGGGATATTGGGCAGACACACAGTAACTTTATCTCCCTTTTTGACTCCGCATTTCTTTAGTCCTGTCTGTACGTCAACAATCCGCTTCATCATTTCCTTGTAGGTGATTTTGCGGTTCATATAAATAAGTGCTGTATACTGCGGATATTTGCATGCAATCCGCTGTACTGCCTCCCACAGTGTTATTTTGGGGTATTCAAGGCTTTCCTTTACTTCTCCGTAAAACTGAAACCAAGGTGCTGAAGATTCCATAATTCGCCTCTTTTTTAACACAAAATCAAGTATAATATTATCATATACAAGGGGCAATATATATCGATTTTTGTATTGCCAAAACTATAAACGGAAGGTATAGAACATGACACAACAAATTTATCACTCACCTCTTATCTGCTATGAGGTAACAGAAGAAAACAATTCCTTCGGCATAAGCGTGTATTACAGTGACGCAAAAAACTCAGAAAATCCGGAGCTTCACTGTGAAATCAAGGACTTCTCCACCACATCGGAAAAAGCCCACAGCTTTGCCAAAGAGCTTGCAAAAAGCTGCGCTCTGCCACTGCACGTGCCTGAACTTGCCGAGGAATTTTTATCTATTTAGTTTACTTTTTCACGCATTTTATGGTATTATTATCTGCAGAATAACCTTAAGTTAAACACAGGAGTAAAAATGAAAAGAATAATATCGCTTTTATTGGCGTTGATGATACTTGTGAGCATCAGTGCCTGTACAGTAAACGACAAAAGCAATCAGAACGAAAAGTTAAAAATAATTGCCACAATATTTCCTCAGTATGACTTTGCACGGACAATCGGCGGAAACTCCTGCGATGTAAGTATGCTTATCTCCCCCGGTACAGAATCCCACAGCTTTGAGCCTACTACCTCGGATATTATGGAGCTGTCAAACTGTGACATCTTCATCTACACAGGCGGTGAGTCTGACAGCTGGATAGAGGGTATACTTAAAAGCATTAACAATCCCGATATAACAATTATCTCTCTGATAGATTGCGTCACCCTTATCGAAGCAGATGAGGAGCACAGCCACAACAACCACAACCACTCAAAAACAGATGAGCATGTGTGGACATCTCCCCTGAACGCTGTAAAAATCAGCGAGGCAATATGCAACGCAATGTGTGAAAAAGACCCAGACAACGCTGATACATACATAGAAAACTACACTTCATACAAAGAGGAATTAACTATACTTGATGAAAGCTTCAGAGAAATCACCCAAAGCGCTGTGCGAAAAACGCTAATATTCGGTGACAGATTTCCCCTTAAGTATTTTGCACAGGAATACGGACTTGATTATTCAGCCGCATTCTCAGGCTGTTCTGATGACACTGAGGCAAGTGCCTCCACCATCGCAAGCCTCATTGATACAGTCAAGAAAAACAACATCCCCGTTGTGCTGAAGATTGAACTCAGCTCGGACAACATTGCCTCTACCATATGCAAGGAAACAGGAGCAAAAATGCTCACCTTCTACTCCTGCCACAATATATCAAAGGAAGATTTTGACGCAGGTGAGACCTACCTGTCACTTATGCAAAAAAACGCAGAAACCCTGAAGCTTGCACTGTACTGAAAGCGATAATGAGAACGAAAAAACAGCCTTTCCAAAATCGGAAAGGCTGTTTTCTTATGTTCATATTAAATCTATTACTCGGTCATAAAGAGCACACCCAGAGTATTGGGTCCGCAATGGCTGGAGATTGTACCGCTTGCACGGGTAAGGAAAACTTCCTTGAAGATACCCTTGGACACTACATAGTCAAATACCTTCTTCTCGATGTCATTGTCCATGGAAGAATATGTAACAAAGGCACGGTCGGTCTTGATGTTATCATACTGCGCGAGGGTGTCGTCAACATACTCAAAAACTACCTTCTCGTACTTACCGCGGTATTTCTTGCCAACGCCCATTGCACCCTGCTGGTCATTGAACACTTTAATGCTGGGCTTGAGTCCCAGAAGATTTGCACCGAATGCAGCCAAAGCGGAGCATCGTCCGCCTGCACGCAGAAACTCCAGAGTATCAAGGACAAAGCTTGCGTGGTTCTTCTGATTGAGGGCTGAAACCTCTTCAGCAACCTGCTTTGCAGGCATACCCTGAGCAATGCGCTCAGCAGCCTCAATTGCAAGGAGTCCTGCACCTGTGCTCAGAGAGCAGGAGTCAATGGGATAAACCTTTCCACCCAGTTCCTCTGCAGCAAGACAACTGTTGCGGTAGCTTGAAGAAAGAGCAGAGCCAAGGCTTATGTATACAATTTCATAGCCGTCATCCACATAGGGTTTCAGAGCTGTAACAATGTCGTTTACATTGATAGCCGCAGTCTTGGGCAGTTCCTTTGTTTTATAGTAATGCTCAAAAATTTCCTCTGTTGTAATATCCACGCCGTCCTCGTAGGTTTTCTCCTGAAGAATAACGTGAATAGAAACTGTGTGGATGTTGTATCTCTCACAAAGTTCCTTAGTAAGATCGATAGAACTATCAGCAAAAAGTATTACTTTATTATCCATTTCCCTGTTCTCCCTTTCTTGTTTCAAGTAAAAGATTAGCAGTTGTAAACAATGCGGTTTTGTGATATAATTTTCACTGTAACCATTATATATTAAATTTGTGAACAAATCAAGTATTTCAAAAGCGAGGTAACAAAAATATGATTAAAAAATACGCTTTCGGTACACCTTTTGAAACTGAAGCAGTAATTGCAGATATTCCTGTGGAGAGCACATCTGTGCCCTACTTTGCAATAAACACAGCGGATGAACTTAAATTCAGTCTTAACCTTGAGAAAAACGATGCAGTTTATGGTCTGGGTGAATCTGTTAGAGGTATCAACAAAAGGGGCTATACCTACCGCACCTTCTGTGCTGATGACCCTAACCACACCGAGGCTACACGCTCTCTGTATGGTGCTCACAACTTTATTGTTATTGAGCAGAAAGACAGGGTGTTCGGCGCATTCTTTGACTGCCCTTCTGCAGTTAATTTTGATGTAGCTTTCACCAACGCAGATGAGCTCATCATAAGCTCTGACAATACTAATATGTATGTTTACATTATCGAAGGTAGTACAATTTATGAAATCATCAGAGAATTTCGTAATGCCATCGGTATGAGCTATATTCCCCCTATGTGGGCATTCGGCTATACCCAGTGCAGATGGAGCTATCTGAGCAAGGATGAAATCCGTGAGGTTGTAAGGCGTCACCGTGAGCTTCACATTCCTCTTGACGCAGTATATCTTGATATTGACTATATGGAAAGATACAAGGACTTCACTTTAAATGAGGAAACCTTCGGCGACCTTGAGGGCTTTGCAAAGGAAATGAGAGCGCAGGGTATCCGCCTTGTACCCATTATAGACGCAGGTGTTAAAATTGAGGATGGCTACGACGTTTACGAAGAAGGCGCACGGAAAGGCTACTTCTGCACAGATAAAGACGGTAAGCCCTTTGAGGCTTGCGTATGGCCCGGTATGACTCACTTCCCTGATTTCCTCAATCCCGAGGCAAGAGCTTGGTTCGGTGCTAAGTATAAAATCCTCACCGATATGGGTATTGAGGGTTTTTGGAATGATATGAACGAGCCTGCTATCTTCTTCTCACAGAACAGTGTTGACAAAACTGCTCAGATGGTGAGAGAAAAAGCACAAAAAGATTTTACCATTGATGATTTCAGAGAGCTTCAGGGATACCTTGGAAGCAGACAGAACTGCGATGAAGATTACAGCGCATTCTACCACAACACTCCTCAGGGCAGATATTGCCACAAGGATGTTCACAATCTTTACGGCTACAATATGACAAGAAGTGCCGCAGAAGGTCTAAAAGAGGCTGAGCCCGACAAGAGATTTCTGCTGTTCTCCCGTGCATCATACATCGGTATGCACCGCTATAGCGGTATCTGGACAGGTGACAACCATTCCTGGTGGTCACACATCTTAGCAGAGCTTAAGGTGCTTCCCGGACTTAATATGTGCGGTTTCCTTTATGTAGGTGCAGATATCGGCGGATTCGGCTGTGAGTGCAGCCGTGATTTGCTACTTCGCTGGCTATCCCTTGGAATTTTCACTCCCCTTATGCGTAACCACTCAGCTCTGGGCACCAGATATCAGGAGTGCTACCGCTTTGAACGTCCCGAGGATTTCAAGCACATTATTGATTTAAGATACCGTCTTATCCCCTATCTTTACAGCGAATATATGAAAGCTGCTATAAATGGTGATATGTACTTCAAACCTCTTGCCTTTGAGTATCCGCAAGACGAAATTGCAAGACACACTGAGGACCAGTTACTTCTGGGCAATGAGATTATGATTGCTCCTGTATACACTCAGAATGCTGTAGGCAGATATGTATATCTCCCTGAGGATATGACAGCAGTGCGTATGAACGCAGGTGAGCTCACTCTTGCTGAAATGACAAAGGGCCACCACTTTGTAGAGATTGCGGAAAATGAAGTTGTTTTCTACATCCGCAAGGGCAAGGCTATCCCTCTGTGCAAGACAGCAGAAACCACCGAAGGACTTAACAATACGGAGCTTGAGCTTATAGGCACAGGTGATGAATATCTCCTTTATACAGATGACGGCGTAAGCTTTGATTACTCAAATTCTGAAAACTTAAAGTTACTTAAAAAATAACAAAAAAAGGAGCAGTACACTTACGTACTGCTCCTAAAAATATACTGTTGATTAAAGAATAATCTCGCCGTCAACTGTACCGCTGAGACCTGCTGCGTTGGACTCATCAGTATCAATGTGCATTGCAGGGAAGAACTTATCACTTACTCTTACAACAACATCACCGAAGATAGTCTCACGGCTACCGGGCTCGCCAACCTTAACGGAAACAATCTGCTTGTCCTCTACACCGAACTCAGCAGCTGCTTCGGGTGTCAGGTGAATGTGACGCTTTGCAACGATAACGCAGTCAGATACCTCAACCTCACCCTTGGGACCTCTGAGGATACAGCCGGGAGCACCCTTAACATCGCCTGACTCGCGTACAGGGGGAACAATACCGAGCTTTCTTGCATCTGTAAATGCAACCTCTGCCTGATTAGCAGGACGAACAGGACCGAGAACGGACATTGTAAGCTCACCCTTAGGGCCTACAACTGTAACTTTCTCTGCGCAAGCGAACTGACCGGGCTGAGAAAGGTCCTTTTTGTTTGTGAGAGTTGCACCCTTACCAAACAAAGCTTCAAGAGTTTCCTGAGTAATGTGGATGTGACGTGCAGATGTCTCTACCATAATTTTCATAATGTATACCACCTATCTAACAAAATTTTACTATATCATTTTACACCTATCAGAGATAAATTTCAACTGTTTTATAATTTATTGAGAGAGTTTTTATAATCTCGTCACAAAAAGGAGTTTTACTATGTATCAGAATTGGGATGAACTGGAACAGGAATGTCTGTGCTGTAAAAAATGTGAGCTGTGCCGTGAGCGTACAAATGTAGTGTTCGGCACAGGCTGTAAGACCGCCGAGGTTATGTTTATCGGTGAAGGTCCGGGAGAAAATGAGGATTTGCTTGCAAAGCCTTTTGTTGGCAGAGCAGGACAGCTACTTGACAAAATGCTTGCGGCAGTTGACCTTGACAGAAACAAAAATATCTACATAGCAAATATGGTCAAGTGCAGACCGCCAAAAAACCGCGACCCAAAACCTGAGGAGGTAGCCTGCTGTCTTGACTGGCTGAGAAACCAGGTGCTCCTGATGAAGCCGAAAATTATTGTGTGCCTTGGCAGAATCGCCGCCGCAAGACTCATAAAAGAGGACATCAAGATAACAAAGGAGCACGGACAGTTCTTTGAAAAAAACGGGGTACTCATGATGCCTATGCTTCACCCTGCGGCAATTCTCCGAGACCCCAGACGCAAACCTGAAGCGTTTCAGGATTTTCTGACACTACGTGACAAAATACAGGAAATCTGCGAGCATACGTATTAAGAAAACTGATTTTATCAAATCATCATAACAACCGACAAAAAACCTCCTGCAAAACACTGCAGGAGGTTTTATTGTTCTTTAGATTCAATTAAACTGTTTGTTGGCCCGTACCTCAACTTTCTTAAAATTGGTCGAGTTTAAATCTTAACTGTACATTGGTCTATCCTCTATTTGGTTAGGTTTTATGTTCGGTCAGATTCGTTTAAGTTATGTTAAGTAACGTGTTGGCCTGTACCTTCACTTTCTTAGAATGGTCGATTTAAAAATCTTAATTGTACATTGGTCTGTCCTCTTTGGTTCAGGTTTATGTTCTTTAAGATATTTAAGTTAAATTAAGTAGCCCTTTGGCCTGTACCTCGCGTTTCTTAGATTATTAATTAAAACCTTAATTCCACATTGGTCTGTACCTCTATGTTGTTTGGTTTATATTCGGCTCGAAGTTAAGCTAAAGTTCTTTTTGGACCATACCTACACTTTCTTAGAATAGTCGATTTAAAATCTTAACTGTACATTGGTCTGTACCTCTTCTTTAGATTTTTCAGTCTGGTTTTATCTTAACTGTACATTGGCTTTTACCTTATGGTTGTGTTCCGAAAGCTTTAAGCTGTCGGTTTATGTTCCTTATATATTTAGAGTGATTTCAGTTTGCTTTGTCAGTCAGGTTACAGGGGATTTATTTTTATGTATCTGTCTTTTACTTCAGTTTGTTTTTATCAAGTCGTTGTTAAAAACAAAAGCAGGAAGAGCTTTCCATTCTGAAGCTTTGCAAAGCATAACCGCTCATTACTGCCGAACCCGCCATCACTATAAGAGCGTGATTCGGACAGTTAAAACTTTCGATCATCGGAATCTCCTCCTTTCCTTTAACTTTATCTATTCTGTTGATTTATTTCCCTTTCCTTTTGTCAACTATATTATACTATATCTTTTTGGATTGTGCAATACTTTTGTGCAAATTTAACAGTTTGTAAATTAAACAATATTTAAAGCCAGTAATAGTTCATATTGCACAAAAGCCTCTACAAAAAAACAACAGCCCTCTTATAGAGAGCTGTCATAAAAACAAACCGAATTATTTTCTGAATCTTTTGCCCTGTGCCTTAATAACAAAGCGATCGTCTGTATTGAAATAAACCAGAGCAAAAAGAAGCACAGCAATAAACATAATAGGTGCTGCAATTATAAGTCCTGTAGCACCGGGGATTATGTAACCAAGAAAACCCATAAGTGCCGAAACCGCAAGCAAGCTCATAATTACACCTAAGAACTTACTGATTGCCTTTTCGTCATAAACAGGAGCACCGTCAGCATCGGTTTTACCTCCGGTAACAAAGGATGCAGTCTTACCCATAAAGGTAAGAACAGCAAGTGCTACAAAAACAACAAAGAATATTATAAAAGCAACTAACACAGTATCACTCTCCAAACATATAGATGAATACAGTTTTTCAAAGCATTACACCTTAAAATATATTATATATTATCACAAAATTTTAGCGATTACAATACAAGAAAATAAGAAATATAATGAAAGTTAAATTTATGTCAATGTAATTATTGACATAAAATTTCAATGTGTTATAGTTATTTAGTAACAATATTTTGCGGAGGGATTTTATGAAGAGAATTCCCGAGTTTTTCGGCTCTTTGGTATTTAACGACGAGGCTATGAAAAGATGCCTCTCAGCAGAAGTATATATAGCTCTGAAGCGCACAATCGAAAACGGTGACCACCTTGACTTGTCTGTTGCAAACGAGGTTGCAAACGCTATGAAGGATTGGGCGATGGGCTTAGGCTGTACACACTTTACCCACTGGTTCCAGCCTATGACAGGCATCACTGCAGAAAAGCACGACAGCTTTATTACTCCTGCTGATGGCGGAAGAGTGCTGATGGAGTTTTCAGGTAAGGAGCTCATCAAGGGTGAGCCTGACGCTTCCTCCTTCCCTTCAGGCGGCATCAGAGCCACCTTTGAAGCAAGAGGCTACACTGCATGGGACCCCACCTCCTACGCTTTTGTAATGGGTAATACCCTGTATATTCCCACAGTTTTCTGCTCCTACACAGGTGCAGTGCTTGATAAAAAAACACCTCTTCTGCGTTCTATGGAGCGTATTTCTGCAGAATCCCTGAGAGTCCTCAATGCAATTGGCAGAGACGACGTAGGCCATGTATACGTTACTGTAGGTGCAGAGCAGGAATACTTCCTCATTGATAAGGATATGTATACCAAACGCCGCGACCTTATGTATACAGGACGCACTCTCTTCGGAGCAAGACCTCCCAAGGGACAGGAAATGGACGACCACTACTTCGGTGCTATCAAGCCCAGAGTTGCCGCCTTTATGGAGGAGCTGGACGAGGAGCTGTGGAAGCTGGGCGTCTATGCCAAGACAGAGCACAACGAGGTTGCACCCTGTCAGCACGAGCTTGCTCCCGTATTCACAACCTGTAACCTTGCAACCGACCACAACCAACTTACAATGGAGGTTATGAAAAACGTGGCTCAGCGTCACGGCTTTGTATGCCTCCTTCACGAAAAGCCCTTTGAGGGTGTAAACGGCTCTGGTAAGCACAACAACTGGGCACTCTCCACAAACACAGGCGAAAACCTCTTAAAGCCCGGCAAAAAGCCTTTTGAGAACAGACAGTTTTTACTGTTCCTCTCAGCATTTATCAAGGCAGTTGACGAATATCAGGATTTGCTGAGAATCTCTGTTGCAACTGCTGGCAACGACCACCGTCTGGGTGCACATGAGGCTCCCCCTGCAATTATGTCAATTTTCCTTGGTGAAGAACTTGAAAACGTACTCCACGCAAAAGCATACGGCGAGACCTACTCAGCCGCTTCAAAGGTAAAAATCGGTATGGGTGCCACAGTTCTGCCTGAGTTCAAAAAGGACACCACAGACCGCAACCGTACCTCGCCTATTGCCTTTACTGGTAACAAGTTTGAGTTCCGAAGCCTCGGCTCTGCACTCAACATTGCCTGTCCCAACATTATGATTAACACCATAATGGCTGAACAGCTCTCTCTGTTTGCAGATATCTTAGAGGGCTCATCTAACATTGAGGCAGACATTGACCGTATTATCAGTGATGTTTACAAGCATCACCACCGCATTATATTCAACGGCAACAACTATGCTGAGGAGTGGATTCAGGAGGCAGAAGCAAGGGGGCTTATGAATCTGCGCACTATGCCTGAGGCTATGCAGCACTACTCTGACGCAAAGAACGTAGCACTGTTTGAAAAGCACAAGATTTTCAACGCAGACGAAATCAGAGCAAGGTGCGAAATTCAGCTTGAAAGCTACTCAAAGACAGTGAACATAGAAGCACTTACTATGCTTGATATGGCAAGAAAGGACATCTTCCCTGCTGTGTCCCGCTTTGTAGGCGATCTGTCCAAGAATGTATACTACAAACGCCAGATCTCAGAGGACATTCCTGTGGATGCAGAGCTTAAGCTTATTAAGAAGCTGTCTGCCCTTTTGCAGGATTTTGACAGATATACAGACGAGCTTCAGAGCGCTGAGGATAAGGTAAGATCTCTTAAGGCTGATGCACTGACTATCTCCCGCATGTACTGCGACGAGGTGCTGACAGTTATGCGCAAGCTCCGTGCGGTTTCTGACGAGATGGAACAGCTCACCTCTGCCGACTACTGGCCCTACCCCTCTTACGGCAGACTGATGTTTACAATGTAAAAAAAACTTCAGGGTACACAAAACGCCGACTTCTGCGTGGAGTCGGGGTTATTATTATCCTATTATTATTTTTCTTTCTTCTTTTTATCAAGCTTTTTAAAATTTTTCTTTTCCATTTCCTCAATAGATTTGGAGTCAGAGTGCTTAATTTGCTTCCACTCCACCTTTGAGAACACTGCAGTAATTGCAATAGGAACATATGTAAACATAAAGAGAGGGAAGGTAAACATATAGAGTATCTTCTGCCACCATGGACAGCGGATTTCTTTCCACTCAACAACTGTGGTAATAAAACCTACTCCAAACATCATCAGTGATGAGTTGATAACGGATTCAACTGCTGACCAGAGAACACCCAGAGGCTCTGAACCTGTAACAAGAGAAAGAATAATGGTCACAAGGTTTACAAAGAAACCGAACAGAGTAAGGATTGTGGCAGGCATAATAGCCATCGACATATCAAAACAGGAAAATCCATTGACTCCGAACAATCCCTGCAGAAGCTTCTTTCCGTATTTTTTGAACACCTGCATATAGCCTTTAGTCCAACGCATTCTTTGATGCCATGAGGAAATGAAGCTTGTAGGCTGTTCATCGTAATACTTAGCTGCATGGCAGTATGCAATTTTATCGTTCTTAAGTACAGAATCAATAGAAAACTCAATATCCTCTGTAAGCAGGAAGAACTTCCAACCATTGTTGCGTCTGACAATCTCACTGCTTACAAGATAGCCTGTACCTGAAACAGCACAGCTTGTGCCCAGAATCATACGTACATTATTAAGGTGCTTTGCCTCACGCAGAAACCACAGGGCATAGCCTGCAGAAATCCAGTTTGCACCGTAGTTTTTACTATTTCGGTAGCTGGTGATTATTTTATGACCTTCACACATTGCTTTGTTCATTTCTGCCACATAGCGTTTATCAAGCAGGTTATCCGCATCAAAGATGAAGTAGCCGTCATAGTATGTATCTCCGCATATTTCGTGCACCTTGGAGAACAGGAAGTCCAGAGCATAACCCTTGCCAACCAATTCTTTATTAAAGCGTTCATACACAGTAGCTCCGGCATTAGTTGCGACTATTGCTGTGTTGTCTGTGCAGTTATCAGCAACCACATACACATCAATAAGCTCAGAGGGATAGGTCTGCTGCATAATGCTCTTTATCAGATTACCGATAACAGCCTCTTCGTTTCTGGCAGCTATCATAAAAGCATATCGTTTGGTCTGCTCTGTTTTTTTGAACTTAATAGGTTTTCTGAAAAAAGAAACTATAATGTAAAAAAACTGATATGAATAACAAACAATAAATAACAAACAAACAAAATAGTTAATATATCTGATTATTGTTTCAATCATAAATACCTCTCCTCTACCAAAAGGCGCATATGCCTCCATAATAAATTCTGAGTCTGACATTTGGTATTATACATCACTTGTATTTTACAGGCAATACATAAAAAGCTTTTCTGTTAAAAACAAACAAATACAAATTTTATTATTGCAGATTTTGTGAAAACAGCACTTTACTTCTCCACAAAACGATACATATAGCAATATAAATTTAAAACACCTGACTTTGAAAACTAAAAAATTACATGCAACTTTACTTGGATTTTACAAAAACTACCTTTTAGAATTAACACAGGATGTCTATATTAAAAAATGTCGAGATTAGAAAATCAGGATGTGAATTTAATGGATTTATTTGACGTACTAACCTTAATCGGAGGTCTGTGTCTGTTCCTGTTCGGTATGAACGTAATGGGCGACTCCCTGGAAAAATCCGCCGGCGGTGGACTAAACAGACTTCTCGGAAAGCTTACCACAGGTAAGATGGCAGGATTCCTGACAGGTCTTGGAGTAACAGCAGTTATCCAGTCCTCCTCTGCTACAACTGTTATGGTTGTAGGCTTTGTAAACTCAGGAATTATGACGCTGAAACAGGCAATCAACGTAATTATGGGTGCCAATGTAGGTACTACTGTTACTTCATGGATACTCTCACTCACAGGTATCGAGAGCAGTAACATTATAGTTAAAATGTTCAAGCCTACCTCCTTCACCCCTATTCTTGCACTCATCGGCATTGGCCTTTATATGATGTCCAAGAAAAGCAAATATAAGGATATAGGAATGATTCTTCTGGGCTTTGCAACCCTTATGTTCGGTATGGACACAATGTCAGACGCTGTATCAGGACTTAAGGAAGTTCCCGAGTTCCAGAACATTCTCATTATGTTCCAGAACCCCATTCTGGGTGTACTTGCAGGTGCAGTACTCACAGGTATTATTCAGTCCTCCTCTGCATCAGTTGGTATTCTGCAGGCACTTTCCTCAACAGGTGCAGTTACAATCGGCGCTTCAATTCCCATCATTATGGGCCAGAACATAGGTACCTGTGTAACCGCCCTTATCTCCTCTGTAGGCACAAACCGTAACGCAAGACGAGCATCAATCGTTCATCTTCTTTTCAACGTAATCGGCACTACAGTAATCCTTATTGTGTATTGCACACTCAACGCTATTTTCCGCTTTGAAATTATCAACAATCCTGCAAATGAACTTTCGATTGCTATTTGCCACACTGTGTTCAATGTGCTTTGTACAGCAATTATGCTTCCCGCTTCAGGTCTTCTTGAGAAGCTTTCATACAAGCTTATTAAAGACCCTGCAGGTGAAAAAGGAGTCGAGAAGAAGGTTGAGCTTGACGAGCGTCTGATGACAACTCCTGCAGTTGCTATTGAGCGTTGCCGTGTAGTATCAAACCAGATGGCAACTGTTTCTATGAATTCTCTTCGCTCTTCACTTGGGCTTCTGAGGGAATACAACAGCGAAACCGCAGAGCAGGTTGTCATTGACGAAACCGCTGTTGACCACTACGAGGATATTCTGGGCTCCTACCTTGTAAAGCTCAGCACCTATCCTATGTCAGATGCAGACAGCAACGAAGCAAGCAAGCTTCTGTTTGTAATCGGCGATCTGGAGAGAATTTCTGACCATGCTATCAACATTCTCCGCTCTGCACAGGAAATCCGCGACAAAGAACTGAAATTCACCGAAGCTGCACAGAATGAGCTTGCAACTATAATTTCTGCAGTTGATGAGATTATCACCCTGACTCTTGATGCATTCGTAAGAAACGATGCACAGGCAGCAACCCTTATCGAACCTCTGGAGCAGGTAGTTGACGGACTGAAAAAGCAGCTCAGAGCTAACCACATCGTACGTCTGCAGAAATCTGAGTGCTCTATCGAGTGCGGCTTTGTATGGGCAGATATTCTTACAAACCTTGAGCGTGTATCCGACCACTGTTCAAACATTGCAGTTTGTATCATTGAGATGGCACACGAGAGCATGGACACTCACGAGTATCTTACAAAGATCAAAGCTGGCGATCCCGATTTTGACAACCTGTATGCTCAGTACACAGAGAAATATGCAGTTGCAAGCGTAAACTAAACAGATCGTTCAAATACGATACAACCACAAAAGCCGAAGCAGTGACATTATCACCGCTTCGGCTTTTAGTTTTATAGAATTATATTGGTTTATATTTAACCTTCAAGGAAAGGATACTTAACCCTGAATTTATCAACAATCTCCCAGTGTGAGAAATCTCTGGCGTCACCTGTAATCTTATAGGTAATCAGGTTGTACTCACGCATTTTTATTTCATCGTCAGCACCGCACATATAGAAGTATCTTACACTCTGGTCGTTATTCTCAACCTCGTCAACGGGTGTGCCGTAATCGGTGTAATTCTCTACGCCCATAGCCTTCATAACGGTTGCACGGACATTCACAAGCTCCTGAGGACTCTCATTGATAACAATATCGCCTCTGGAGTTTGCAGGCTTATAGAACATAGTAATTGTACGCTCGCGGTCAAGCTCAATAAGTCTGCCTGTATATCCGTGGTCAGTTGTAATGAAAATTGTTGCAGAGTCGTAAATACCAAGCTCCTTGAGCTGTCTTAAGAACTCATTGATATTTGTCAGCGCACCTCTTGTTGCCTGCTCGATAGATGTCTTTCCACCAGGTCTGGTGCAGTTCTCATCAGTAATATAGGGTGAATGAACGCCGTAGAAGTGATAATAGGTAAAGGTTCCGTTTTCACCGCAAATTTCATCGTTAATGCTCAGACCTGTTGTGGTAAGGCCCTTGTAGAATTTAGGGTCAGAGTTGGAAATCTGGTTAGAATTCTCAAGTGCAAAGGCACTGTTGAGCTCTGTTGTGTCAGTTTCAAAGAATGACTTCAGTGCAACAGGAGTTGTTCTGTATGCAGAGAGAAGTAACATCTGCTTTTCAAGCTCCACATAGTCAACAGCTCGTTTTGCCTCCTGATAATTATAGCAATACTGAGCCATATAATCCACATCGGGATTTGTAAACATAGCCCTTGTGTAGAGTCTGGGGGTGTAGCCTGCATTTACCATATCTTCGATATAGTAGTTATCCTTCCAGCCGTTCTCCATATACTCCTCGTAGGGAATATCATACATATAATGCTCGCCTGTAAACAGGGTTGTTACATTGGGGAAAGACCTGGAGTAGTTGGATATAGCATTCTTGTACCATGTAAAGCCATCAAACTCAGAATAATACTCAGGGTTATTAGCCATAACCTCCTCAGTAAATCTCAGGTCCAGACTATCTGCAACAAGAACTATAACATTGTTCTTGCTGGAGTATTCATACTGTCCTACAGAAGTAACAGCGATAGTTTCTTTCTCGTCAATTTCGCTTGTGAATATTGCCGCTGCCACAGTAGTAAGCTGCATCACACAAATGAGAACAGACAGGAAAACAACTACATTTTTCCATATTTTCTTATTGAACTGTTCAATAGCAAAAATAATAAAGATAACAACAGCCCACACAGCAAGACCGATAACAGCCTGTGTTGTCAGGTGTTCCCATTCAACAACTGTTCCGTCAAGAAGACCAACACTTGAATTAAAGAAAATCACCTGAATATAACCTGCAAGGGAAAGACCCATAAGCAGAGAAATATACCAGTTGAACACTTTTCCTCGAAGCAGCAAGGATATGCCAAAAAGCACCGCCAATGCTATCAATGCGCCAAAGCACACAGACAGAAGTGCTTCGCCTACAGTGTACTCAAAGAACTGAGTATTTCTGAAAAACAGCTCCAAAGGTCCTGCAAGCATAAAAGTCACTACAAAGGAAAAACAAGCAAGAGCAGCAATAAGCATTCTGGTTTTCAGAGTTCTGTTATCCGAAAACAGGAATTTTTTCAGATTCTTTAGAATTTCCATACATACCTCCTGATAATCCGAGCCTCACGCCCATTTGACTAATACACTAGTTGTCACAACACAACTATGAGTCATTATACCACACTATGTCATAGAAATCAAATATATCTTTATTTTCGCTAAAATTATATTTTTTCTTCATTCAGCTTATTATCATGATTCGCAGGTAACATCATACCTATAAATAAAATCTATACAGAAACTACATTATTCTGCATTTCTTTCTAAAAAATTTAATTAATCATTTGTCGTTCCTTTTGTTGACAAATAGAACATTCAATGGTAGAATTAAATAAATTAACAGAGATATCTGTCGGATTATTGGAGGTAATTGATATGGCAAACATTTACAAAGACGAATTTCTTCGTTATATGGATGATAACGGAATCAAGTACACAGACCGCAGCGAGTTTGTAGTTCGTGTTGTATATTCCGGTGAAAATCTGAACACAATCCCTGTTCTTGTTATCTTTGACGAGGACGGCGAGAATATGGTTCAGTTCGTGTGCTTTGAGGTTGCATCCTACAAGCAGGACAAGCTGGCTGCAGGACTTATCACCTGTAATGCTCTTAACCAGAAGTACAGATGGGTTAAGTTCTATCTGGATGACGACAACGATGTACGTGTTGAGAGCGATGCATACGTAAGCCCCGGCACTACAGGCGAGGAATGTATGAACATGGTACGCAGAGTTGTAAGCATTACTGACAAGGCTTACCCTGTTATCATGAAGTCCATCTGGGATTAATTTATTAACACAACACCCTGCACAGCCCGCTTTTTACAAGTGGGCTGTTGTTATATCCTTGGAGGGAATTATATGAAAACATACGATTTGTCAAGATTTATCGATGCTCACAAACGAGATTACAACAGGGCATTTCAGGAAATTTCAAAGGGTAGAAAACAAAGCCACTGGATGTGGTATATCTTTCCGCAGCTTAAAGGTCTGGGCAGAAGCGTCACCGCAGAGATATATGGCATTGTCGATTTAGAAGAAGCAAAAGCATTCCTCTCAGACCCTTATCTGGGCAAAAACCTCGTTGAAATATGCGAAGCACTTCTGGCCCTTGAGTCGGACAACGCAACAGAAATACTCGGCAGTCCAGATGATATAAAACTGCGTTCATCGATGACACTTTTTGAATGTGCCGCTCCCGACAATCCCGTTTTCACTCAGGTATTAAAAAAGTTCTATGACGGTACTCCTGACTACAGCACTCTGCGTATGCTTGGCTTAATCCCCCGTAAATAATGCAATAAACATTTCACGCACAAAAACAGACCTTACGCATAACACGTAAGGTCTGTTTTTTTAATATCTTTTAATCTTCAGTATGCTCCCAGACGTAGTCAAACTCAGCTCTGTACAATTCGAACTGATAATCATTTCTGTCAAACTCCAGAATAGAGTTTGCGTCAATCTGGGAGACTCCGTGGGTATAATACTTAATCCTCATTTTATCCTGTGCAGGGTCTTTTTTGCGTATGGTGTACTGAATTCTCAGCATAGGTATCTCCGTCACCTTCACCTGCACATTCTCAAACATAGATGCAATATTCTGCCACAGAGATATCGCCTCCTCAAAAGGCATATATCTTTTCAGCTTATGGCGCATATGCTTTCCCATCTGCATTGCAATCTCAGGTGTGTTGACTATTACTCTTATCTGTACACCCGCCTGTGCAAGGGTCTCCAGAATATTCAGCCTGTCAACATTCTGATGCCATACCGAGCCTGCATGAAAAGCAAGGTCAACGGCAACGATATTATCAATATCCTTCATATTTCTGCGGAAGAAACCGTCCACATCATTCTTGAACTCAGGCTTGTTATCCTCTTCCTCCGTCTCAAAGCTTCCATCCTCACGGATATACTCAACTATCGTGTCCACTGCAGCATTGATATAGTTGTAGTCCATAATAACGCTGTTAAATGTTGAGAGAATTCTGATTTTTTCAGGCACCTGAGGGTCCCATTTCTTGGGCCACATAAAGCCGTCACAAAGCACAGGGATAATATTTCTGCCCGATTCAACAGCAGTCACAATCTCTCTGGTCAGCCAGTCATCCTCATCTGTACATCTGTCAAGGGCTGATGGAGTAAGAATCAGAATAAAAGATGGTGTGGTTTTTATAGCAGTCAGAAGCTTATCATCAAAGGTACCGCTTCTGAGCTCGTCCAGATCCACATAAGCAGCCACACCCTTTACTCTGAGCATTTCTCTGAACATTTTTGCATACGCAAAGCCGTGCTCTCTCCTGTAGCTTATAAAAGCCTCATGCATAACAATCCTCCACCTTTCTGATAAATCCTGAAATACAAATTATTTACATTTTGATTGTAGCATACAGATTATCCGATTACAAGATAAAAAGATAACAGCATGATAAAATATTATGCAGAAAACGGCTGATGACAGAAAAAGTCATCAGCCGTTTAGGTTTAAATTAAGAATATATTATCCTTAAACATTAGTAGTGAAAATGTAGAATTCGTAGGGTGCAAACTCCTTTGAAGTTAAATCACCAAGGCTTATTTCCTTATTCTCAAAGTCAAAGCTGCCGTCATAATGCATTACACACTCTGCCTTTTCTATATCAAAGCTTATGGTAACATCGGATATTGGCTCATAAAAAAGGTTTGCAACAAAGTACACCTTGTTATCCCCTGCTGTCCTTGAAAAAGCAAGGAACTTGGAATTACTTGTTTCTATAAACTCAATGTCGCGGTTAGTGGAGGCAAGTGCCTTGTTCTCCGCCTTAAGCGCAGACAGCTCTGTAATAAACTCCTCATACACAGGCTCGCTGTCCCAGACAATTGTGTCTTTTTCAAAAAACTCAATCTCATGGTCATAGCCCTGCTCGTTAGCGGTATATATCAGAGGCATTCCGGGAGCTGTATATGAAAGGGCAAACATAGTTGCATAGGTTTCTCTGAATCGGTCAACAATTGTTCCCTCATAGGAATTCTTATCGTGATTGTCAGTGTAGTTCATAGGAAAGCTTCCCTCAACATACATAGTGTTCAGAGGCAGAGCTCTCTTCATGGCATCTGTATCAAGACCTGCCTTTACCATAAGAGACTGGCTGTATACATTGTCATTGTAGCAGCTGTCAAAAGCATAACGTGTTAGTCCCTCGGTTGCAGATGTCTCAGCAAGCATCATAATCTCGCTGTTTATTGACTTGAGCTTGTAAACCGCTGCATTCCAGAATGTAGCAGGGACACCCATTGCGTGGTCACATCTGAAGCCGTCAATGCCAACTTCTTCAACCCAGAACTGCATACACTTAATCATCTCTGCACGCATCTGATAATTATCGAAGTTAAGCTCTGCAATATCACTCCAGTCGTAAGGATATGTAATCTCGCCGTCCTCGTCGTGCACGTACCAATCCTCGTGTTCTTCAATCCAGTTATGGTCCCAACCTGTGTGATTGGCAACCCAGTCAAGAATAACCTTGAAGCCCATATCGTGAGCGGTATCAACAAGATGCTCAAAATCCTCCATAGTACCAAACTCAGGATTAATTGCTGTATAGTCATCCACCGCATAATAAGAGCCCAAGGTACCCTTACGCTCTGTTTCGCTGATAGGATGAATGGGCATAAACCACAAGGTATTAACACCCATATCACGGAGTCTCTGAAGGTGTCCTTCAAATGCCTTGAATGTACCTTCCTCTGTATACTGGCGGATGTTCACCTCGTACAGCACACAGGTATCAAGCCATGAAGCAGTGGTCTTCTGAAGCACAGGGTCAGCACCGGAAATATCGGTCATAACTCCGTCAACAATACTGCCCTCCAGAACATCATCAGACAAAACATAGTCAATTTTTGTAGTTTCATCATTCCCCTGTGAAGAACTCACGGAAGATGTTGAGGACTCTGTACCTTCAACCATCCCCTGTCCCGAATTACAGGCTACCAAAGACAAAGACATAACAATTACAAGAAAAAACGCAAAATATTTTTTCATAACCATTTCTCCTTCTGAGTTGATATATTTATTATATCATATCTCATATTAAAAGTAAATTCGCACAATATAAATCGCCATATTTTACAGATAATAGTATTACGATTTGAAAATTTTGCGTAGGAGCTGGCGTCCCCGACAGCCCGCAAGGGCTTGCAATAATTAACGGACAGTCGAGTACTCCTGTTCCTACAAATGTGATGTGGTTATTCCTAAGGAATTTTGAAGAACTCTCAGGATAATAGAGAGCGACCCATCATATACAGCATTGACACCATCCGACAAGTTTTGCATAGCAATACATAGTATGACAGAAAGAATAACATCGAAGTGAAATCACTCCGATGATACTTTACGATAATATTTGCAACCATTTAAAGAAGCGTTTATTGCTAAGATAAATAACAAAAAGAGAAACAAGTATTGATGCTAATGAAACTATAAAGAAATATACTAAATAACTGAGGTTACTAAATGCACGCAAGAAAAAAGGATGTATAAAGTACACAAGAGCACTGGTTTTTCGAATAACCAATGAGCACCTATACGAGAGATTTATGTTTGTGTGTTTTAGAATCATAAAGAGATAATATGTCATTGGAAACACAGACATCCACAAAACTGTAGAGTCAGTTTTAAAAATAACCGTAAATACGATAGATTCTACAAATAGCAAACACAAGCATATCCCAAAGCCTATAAAATTCCAAAAGTTTTTATAAGTTCTTGCAAGGTCTTGCTTAGCTATAAATAAACCTAGTGCATAATATGGGAACCCATAAAACAAACCATTTCTACTTCCTAACAAATCAGGAATATCAACAGATACTATTTTTTCTAATAATGGGGCATAGGTAGATTTGATACACCCAACCAGCAAGAAAACAATGCCGATAATCAAAACAATCGTTGGCTTAAGTTTTCTCGATAAAGCATATGTAATCAAAAAGCCTATTATGCTTGCAATCAGATACCAAAGCACATCATGACCGCTCCAAAAATAATGAACAATCAGTTTTGGTAACGACATACCCATAATACTTTCAAAGTTGATAGATAAATAAAGAAGACACCAAACCAGATATAAAACAAATATACGTTTCACATATTTCAAAGGCTCACTGTCTTTTTTAAAAAACAAGAAACTACTTGTTACAAAAAAAAAGGGAACACATAGTCTGGTTATCATTCCCAATCCTTTATCAAGCAAAAAAGAAAAACCGAAAGGCTCTGTGTGAATAGCTACTACAAGCAAAGCGAAAATTAGTTTTGCAATATCAAGCGTGGCGTTGTAATTTTTTGTGTTCGCTATAATACTTTTTTCCATAGATAATTTATCCTTTAGAAATTTTTTATATTATATCACATCTATATCAAAAAGTAAATTCGTACAGTATAAATCTCCTTGTTTTACAGATAATAGTATCACTATTACTAAAACAAGGAGATTGATTTATATATGAAAGCTACAGGAATTGTGAGAAGAATAGACGATTTAGGACGTGTGGTTATCCCCAAAGAAATCCGCAGAACTTTGCGTATCCGTGAGGGAGACCCATTGGAGATTTACACTGCTACTGACGGAGAGGTTATTTTTAAGAAATATTCCCCTGTTGGTGAGCTGTCTGTGTTTGCTATGCAGTATGCGGATGTGCTCAGTCGAATCAGCGCACTGCCTACAATCATCTGTGACAGAGACCATGTAATTGCCGCTGCTGGAGTTTCCAAGAGGGAATTCCTTGAGCGACGTATCACTGCTACCCTTGAGGGTTATATGGAGAACAGACGAAGCTTTGCGGCTCATCAGGGTGATGTGTCTCCTGTTCAGCCTGTGGAGGGTGTGGAACACAATGCGGCTGTTATTTACCCCATTATCGCCGCAGGCGATGTGACAGGTGCTGTGGTAATGCTTGCAAGCGATACAATTAAAGTGCCCTCTGAGGCAGAGATTAAGCTTGCTCAGTCTGCCGCTGCCTTCCTCGGCAAGCAGATGGAAGAATAATTATCTGTTACAAAATGAAAAAGCCGACGAAGCCTCTTATGAGAAACTTCGTCGGTTTATTTTTTCAGATTTCATCTGCAATAGAAGTTGTACAAATCCTCAGCATTATTGATACCGTAATCGGATAGTCTGAAATCAGATACACTTCCTGTTACATCCTCATACCATCTGAGAGTTTCGGTCATATATGGCACGTCAACTCCTGCCACTTCTGCAATCTGTACTAGAATTGCAAGACCATAGGGAAAATCCGCAGTAAAGTATCTGGAGCTGAAATCAGGCACAAACCCGCCCTCGGCCTCAAGCATTGGTGAACCTAAACCCTGCAGACTTTTTATGCTTCTAATTTTCTGTGTAAGCTTTTCAGCTGTGTCACTTTCATAGTGCACCTTAAGAGACTTTACACCGCTCAAGTCAAGTCTGTGAAGAGCACTGCACACCTGCTGGAGCTCATCATCACAGGCGAAGAGAAGTTCCGAGGACTCCTGTGCCCACTCCTCATAAAACAGAATGTTTCTGGGATACACAACACCCTCTTTATAGTCTGCAAACTCCGTTCTGAGTCTTGTTGTATGCAGAATGGGGTTTGAGGGAGTAAGTGTCACGCACAGATAGTTGGGAAGCATTACGCATGGCACCTCAAACACATTTTCAAGAAGCTTTGCTGTATCGCTCAGGTTATCTGCAGGAATTCCTGCAAGGTGAAGCTCAGGTCTTGCACCTGAAACACATACAGATTTGCCGTACTCCTTGAGTCTTGCAACAGCAGGAACACGCTGAAGTCCGAAAAGCTCAGCACCTTTATCAATTAACTTTTTAAAGAAGAATTCTGCACCGCCTGTGCCGGGCACAACAACAATCCTTGTTCCCTCCTCCACATACTCATACATAGCCTCAGCGGTAGCTTTCAGCATAAATGCAGGGTGAGTCACAAAGACACATTGTGCATTCTTCAGTGCATCTGCCATATTGTTGGTAACGGATCCAATGTTGCCAACGGCAGTTATGTTATCATTCTCATCAACTATATTCATAACCGAACTGAGACGTTCAGGCTTGGACGCATAAACAGTAACATTATGACCCTTAGCAGCAAAGGAAACGGCAAACTGTGTACCGATATTACCTGCTCCGATTATAGTAATATTCATATTGCACCTCATTTGACAAATATGAATAAATTATATGATGAAATATACAATATGTCAAGAATTCTACATATAATGATGTTTTACAAATTAAAGCTATCAGAATCTTTTCAGAAGTAACAGCAAAGGTATACACAAACAACTAAACCGAACGGCATGAACCGTTCGGTTTAGTTTGCTTAAAGCAATATTCAGATAAGCTTAAATTACTTAAGCTCGATCTCTGC
Organism: Ruminococcus sp.; assembly: GCA_045535605.1. GTDB lineage: Bacteria > Bacillota > Clostridia > Oscillospirales > Acutalibacteraceae > Ruminococcoides. The sequence continues at coordinate 544 of JAZSLX010000006.1, read as the reverse complement.
GCCAGCCTCTTCGAGCTTAGCCTTGAGAGCCTCTGCGTCATCCTTAGAGATACCCTCTTTGAGAGCCTTAGGAGCGTTGTCAACAACTTCCTTAGCTTCCTTAAGACCGAGACCTGTAGCCTCACGAACAGCCTTGATAACAGCGATCTTGTTTGCACCAGCAGACTTGAGGATAACGTCGAACTCTGTCTTCTCTTCCTCAGCAGCTGCAGCAACAGCAGGACCTGCAACTGCAACAGCAGCAGCAGCGGATACGCCGAACTCATCCTCTACAGCGTGTACGAGATCTGCGAGCTCGAGGACTGTGAGGGTCTTTAATTCTTCAATAATAGCAGTAATCTTCTCAGATGCCATTTTAATTTCCTCCAATTAAATAAATTTTGTTTTTGTTTTTAAATTAGTTGTGCAGCTAAATTATTCTGCTGCGGGAGCTGCTTCGCCATCCTTATCAACAATAGCCTGAATAACACGGGCAAATGCTGCGATAGGAGCGTTGAAAGCGTTGCAAACTGTTGCGAGAAGTACATCTCTTGTGGGCAACTTA
>JAZSLX010000120.1:0-2904 GCA_045535605.1 Ruminococcus sp. | reverse complement strand
AAAAGCATCGCAAGGCTCAAAAGTAACTTGGAGAAGCCTGAGTATTCCGCATAGCTTGCAGTAGGGCCTACTGTCGCAAATCCCGGTCCTATATTGTTGAAGCAAGCAAGGGTTGCACTCAGGTTTGTTTCTATAGTGAAGGGCTCAATGCTCAGCAGAATAAAGATTACGATAATCATTATGACATAGATAACAAAGTAAGATGCTGTACCACTGAGTGTCTGCTCGTCCACACGCTTGCCGTCCAGTTTTACAATTCTTACAGAGCGGGGGTGGAGGAGCTTTTTCAGCTCTCTCAGTACGGATTTGATAAGAAGTATTACTCTGGAAACCTTCAGACCGCCTGCAGTTGAGCCTGCACATCCGCCGATAACCATCAGAAGCATCAGCACAGCCTTGGAAAGTCCCGGCCATAGGTCAAAGTCTGTAGTGGCGTAGCCTGTGGTGGATATAATAGATGACACCTGGAAGGTGGTCATTCTCAGAACTTCTTCAATACCGTTGTACATCTTGTAGATGTTTATAGCGATAACACCAATGCTCAGTAAAACTATTGAAACAAAGACCCACAGCTCAGTGCTCTTGAGCACTGCTTTGATTTTGCCTACAAGCACAAGATAAAAAAGGTTGAAATTCAGTGCAAATACAAGCATAAAGCCAGCGATTACCCACTGAAGATAGGGGCTGTAGCCTGCAATGCTGTCTGCTTTGACACCGAATCCGCCTGTGCCTGCTGTGCCAAATGAGTGTACAACACTGTCAAACAGAGGCATTCCGCCTGCAAGGAGCATTACAATCTCCACAGCAGTCAGCACAATGTAGATAAGATAGAGGATTTTTGCAGTATCTCTGGCTTTTGGCAGAAGCTTTCCAACCTCAGGACCGGGCATCTCTGCACGCATAATGTGGATAGAGCGGTCAGAAATATTGGGGATAAGTGCCATTACAAACACAAGCACACCCATACCGCCAATCCAGTGGGTGAAGCTTCGCCAGAATAAAAGACCATGGCTCATAGATTCTATATCAGTGAGAATTGAAGCACCAGTAGTGGTAAATCCGCTGACTGTTTCAAAGAAAGCGTCAATATATGAGGGGATTTCTCCGCTTATCACAAAGGGCAGTGCACCAAACCCTGCCATCATAAGCCACGCATAGGTAACAATGGCAAAGCTTTCTTTGGCATAAATAACCTTTGTACCAGGACGTGATGTGAATTTGAGTATCAGTCCCACAACAAGGCAGATTCCTATAGTTATGAGGAAAGACCACACACAGGCTTCTTTATAAATAAAAGACACTATCAGGGGCAGTGCAAGGAGTGCTGCCTCGGCAAGGGCAATATGTCCCAATGTGTTCAGTACCATTCTTCTGTTCATAAAGATACCTCGTTATGCAATGATATCCGCAAGGTCATACAGAATGTGACCGGTGCCGATAACAATAACCTTATCGCCTGCAAGGATAACATCATCACCTGTAGGAACAATGGCTTTGCGGTTACGCAGAATACCTGCAATAAGAATGTTCTTCTTGAACTTTATTTCCTTCAGAGGAATGTTGATATATTTGAATTCGGAGTGAACGTTAAACTTCAGTGCCTCTGCGTTGCCGTCCATAATCTTGTAGAGCTTTTCAACGTTGCTTCCCACGGAGTTCTGCAGAGCTCTTGCGTATCTTACAATAACATCGGATATTGTACGTCTTGGAGAAACAATAGTATCAAGTCCCAGCTTGGTAGCAAGGGCAACAAACTCCTGTCTGTTTACTTTGGTGATAACCTTGGGTACGTTATTTGTGGCGGCATAGTAGGAGAGGAGTATATTCTCCTCATCAATACCTGTCAATGAGATAAAGGCATCCACATTTCCAAGACCTTCTTCGTTGAGAAGCTCCTGCTGAGCACCGTCACCGAGGATAATGTTTGCACCGGGAAGAGCCTCCTCAAGCTCGTGACATCTCACAGGGTCTTTGTCAATAATAGTAACTGAGCTGCCTGATGCAAGAAGCATTTTTGAAAGATAGTATGCAGTACGGCTTCCGCCCAGAATCATAACGTTCTTAGCCTGCTTACGGGTGATTTTGAGGCTTCTGAGGAGTTTGAGTATCTCTGTAGGAGCGGCTGTGAGAGCAATCTTGTCTCCGCCTTTAAGCTCAAAGTTACCGTCAGGGATAAATACCTCATCACCGCGCTGAACAGCACAGATAAGGAACTTTGCACTCTGATGCTTTCTCAAATCCATAATCTTCATACCTGAAAGGGGAGAGTCCTCCTTGAGCATAAGCTCGATAATCTCAAAATTACGGGTTGAGAAGGTCTCAATATGAACTGCTGAAGGCAGTTTGAGAACATTGTATATATCGTAGGCAGAAAACCTCTCAGGGTTAATGGACATAGAAAGTCCCAGCTCGTGCTGTAGGAATCCTAAGTTGTGCTCGTTGTAAGCACGGTCACGGATTCTTGCAATGGTGTTCTCAGCACCCAGAGTCTTTGCAATATAGCAGGCAAGCATATTCATCTCATCAGAGCCTGTAACTGCTACAAACATATCGGCCTTTTCCACACCTGCCTCAGTAAGTACCTCGCAGTCAGTGCCGATGCCGTGAACACCCATAACATCGTATATATTATTGATTTCGGAAATTTTCTCTTCATTCTTATCAACGGCTACAACCTCGTGGCCTTCTTTGACAAGGCTTGAAATCAGGGCTTCGCCTACCTTGCCGCAACCGACAATGATAATCTTCATAGTAATCTCCTTTTTATTTAAGATATTGATCTTTAATAAACTGTGTGTCTATATTACAACTTTTTGGTTAAAAATTCAATGATATTTTTTGCTTTTTTCTTTTTTTCAAAACATTTATCACTGGTATTTTATACATAATAGCAGAAAAAAGTTA
>JAZSLX010000058.1:0-7686 GCA_045535605.1 Ruminococcus sp. | reverse complement strand
GTAACTATTCCCGAAGGAATAACTAATATTAATAATGAGGCTTTTTCTGGTTGCTATAATCTTAAAAGCATAAATATTCCCGATGGTGTTACTTATATTGGTAACGGAGCTTTTAAGGGTTGCTCATACATTACAAGTTTTACCATTCCTGATAGTGTTACCTATATTGGTAATGAAGCTTTTATTAATTGCATACGCCTTGCAAGCTTATCTATCCCCGACAGTGTTACATACATTGGAATTAGTGCGTTTCAGGGTTGCGGTCTTCTTACCAAAGTAGTTGTACCCAAGGGTGTAAAAACTATTTATCACGATACTTTCAGAAGCTCAGGTGTTACAAATGTAGAGCTTCCCGTTGGAGTTAAAAATATTGGTTACAACGCTTTTTATTATTGCACAAAACTTGACACAATAAAATTACCTGTTGGTGTTACTACCATTCAAAAAAATTCTTTTTATTTTTGCAATAAGCTTTTAAGTATAACTATTCCCAGTACTGTTACATCTATAGAGGATTACGCTTTTTACAATTGCAGTACTCTCAGGTATGTATATTTCGGCGGAACACAAGAGCAGTGGGACGCAATCAAAATAGCAAATGATAACGGAAGCAACAAAGCCTTATTTAATGCTAAACTTTATTTTATAGAAGAGGATACGACGGAGTCGGATGATTCCGAAGATATAATCACGGGTGTTTCTGGCGACTATGAATATAAGCTTGAGAACGGTTTTGTTGAAATAACAGGGTATAACGGTAAGTCTGCAAATTTGGAAATACCTGCTATGCTTATAGATTATCCTGTTACAAGTATATGCGACTGTGCGTTCTTGGGATGTGAAACCCTTGTTAACGTAACTATTCCCGAAGGAATAACCAATATCGATAAGAATGCATTTGCTTATTGTGGTGCTCTTGAGAGTGTAAGTGTTCCTGAAAGTATGACGGAAATTGATTCTTGTGCTTTTAATGGATGTACCTCTTTGTCTGAGGTCTATATTCCCAAGTTTGTGGCAAAACTAAGCAATACGGCGTTTGATAATTGTACTGCTTTGGAAAATATAAACATTGATGAAAATAATGGTTACTATGCTTCTGTTCATGGTGTGATGTTTTCCAAGGATCTTTCTGTGCTCTATAAGTATCCTGCAGGAAAGAAAGCAACCTACTATGCGGTTTCTGATAAAGTAACTACTATTAGCAATAGTGCATTTGCTGCGTATACAAAGCTTAAAACTTTGGATATACCCACATCTGTAAAGACTATAGGAGATTCTGCTTTTTCGGGATGTTCACAATTTACAGACATATATTATAAAGGCACAGAGGCAGAGTTTAGTGCCATAGAAGTGGGCAGTAACAATCAGTATTTCCTTGATGCAACTGTTCATTATGAAAGGGTTCCTCTGAAATTATACTTTGTAAACACAGAAAACTGGGGTAATGTGAGATGTCAGGCTTGGTCTGAAAAAGGTGATATCACTGCTACTCAGGGTGATCTGATGACGTTCTTGTTTACAAATTCTTATGGTAAAGATGTTTATTATTGTGAGTTGCCTCCTGAAACTATCGGTGTTCGTTTTAGTGGAGATATGTATAAAATTGAACCGATTACTACAACTTTAGATATTAAAGGCAATGACCTTGTGAATGGATACCTATATGTTCCGGATGAGGTTCTTGGTTATCCTACGAACAGAGTGTCATATTTAACCTATGTATTTGAGGATTATGATGATTCAAAGGTTGTAATTGAATCTGATAGGGTTTTCTTAAAAGCTAAGGCCGAAAAGTGGAAGATTTATCGTGAAAACGCAGAACGTATTCATGTGACTTTTTCAGATGATACTGTTTTGTATCCGTATTCGTCTTATAATACAAAGCAGCAGTATATAGAAATATTTTATGGCGATAATGTATTGTCTGGTAAGTATACAAATGATTCTCTTGCAGGGGAAACTCTGACCCTTGAAGGAGACACTGTCTATATCTATATGTATACCTATAGTGGTATTTCAGGATATGGTTTCAGAATTGTCGATATACAAGCTTCGTATTCTGAGGACTCAACAACACCCGGCGAACCCGAGGTGCCCACAGAACCGAGTGAACCCGAGGTGCCCACAGAACCGAGTGAGCCCGAGGTGCCCACAGATCCAAATGAACCCGAGGTGCCTGATGTTCCTGAAAAGCCTGATTTCATCTATACAGTAGACGAAGAAACAAACGAGGCTACTATCACCAAGTATGTGGGCACATCAACAAGCGTAGAAGTGCCTCAGTTTATTGACGGATACAAGGTTACCGCTATCGGTGAATCGGCATTCAGCGGTACAACTGTTGAGCGTGTAAGTTTACCTGAGGGATTAATCTCCATCGGCGCCAAGGCTTTTGCAGATTGTTCAGAACTCAAGGAAGTAGTTGTTCCTTCTACATTGGAAGCAATATTCCCTGAAGCATTTGCAAATTGTCCCAATTTATTGGTTATTTATCTGCCTGAAAGTGTAAATGAGCTTTTTGCTGATAGTTTTTACTCATCAACTGTTCTTTTGGTGCACGAATTTTCTTATGCTCATATATTTGCTGAATGCTATAATTATTTATACATTCTAGTAAATTCCAACGGAAACCCGATGGTAAACTATGGTGCAAAAATAACCGGTAAAGTTACCTATGCTGATGGTAGTGTGGCAGGCGGTGCATTTGTAGAGCTTCTGAATGATGATGGCACTTTAAAAGAATTTGTTACTGCTGATGAGAATGGTGTGTATACCTTCGCTTATGCCGAAGTCGGAACCTACACAATTGTTGCAACAGACTTTTTGGGCAATACTGCGAACACACAAGTATCCATAAAACAGCTGAATTCCTTTGGGGCTTTTGTCACAGGTGAAACTGACCTTACTTTTAGTAAAAGCTTTTATGTATACGGAACAGTAAACGAAGGCGGAGCAACCGTTACCCTGACAAACGAAAAAGGAAAGGTAATACAGAGCATTATGTGTGACGAAGAGGGTAACTTCAGATTAAAGAACATTCCCAACGGAACATATATCATAACAGCAAAGGGAGAGGGCGGAAGCGTTACTCAGGAGATAACAATATTTGACAGTAACCTTTCAGACCTTAATCTGACATTGATACCTGAAACAGTAACAATCCGAGGTTTCGCACAGGTAGAAGACAGAGAAGGCAACAAGACAAATCGCAACTGGGTAGATGTAACAATCTACAACAGCGAGGGATTGGTTGTAGACCAGTGCAAAACAGATTCGGACGGAAGCTTTACCTTTGGAAATCTTACGATTGGAGAGTACTCCATTGTAGCTGAAACCTATGAGATGAGATCTGATATAAACTATGGTTATAACAGAAACCATAAGCTAAGCGGATATATCTACATAAATGTAACACAGACAGGCGAGTATCAGACAGAAAATATTGTTTTGCGTGAGGTCAAAGAAACTCTTGCAGGCTTTGAGGGTAAAGTAACCGCTAACGGTGAAACACAGGATTGTCAGGTGATACTCAGAGATGCAGACAGAAATGAAATCGCAAAGGTTACAACACAAAATAACGGAAAGTTTACTTTCAGCAATATCTGTGATGGAGTATATTACATCCTTGCAATTACAAAATCAGATGGTATGGGATATGCGGTAATAACCGTAAAAGATGGCATTGTATATGGTGATACAGACATCAGAGTGTACAAGTCAGATAAAATTCAGAGCCGAGAAGCTCTCTTTGAACACGATGTGCCCACTTGTCATACAAGAGAAGATGCACTTGTGTATAAGGACAGAATTGCAGAAGAAAAACGATTCTACGACGGACTTTCCGAGAAGGAGAAGAATCAGCTTTCGGAATTCTATGTAGAGAGACTTGATAAACTCTCAGAGTGGATAACAAATGTTCAGTACGAAACTCCCGAGGATGTGACTCTGCAGCAAGGTGGTCTTGTGGTTTCAGGCAATGAAATCAAGCAGGAAGCCGAGATTACTTTTAACTTGAATGTTGAAAAAGTAGACAGCTGGCAGGCAAACAAAAACGGAATTGAGTCAAAGGAAGATTATATTTATCACGATGTGCATGATAAAGCAGGACGCCACGATATACATCAGTATTATGAGATTACCATGACTAAAACCGTAGATGGTCATGAAAAGCAGATTACAAGTGTAAGCAAAGATACTGATGCAAATGGTGAGTTCAGAATAACAATGCCGATACCTGAGGAGTACCGAGGAAGAAAGCATTATTCTATGCTCCATGTGCACAACGGTGAAACAGTAGTTCTTGCGGATCTTGACGATGATCCCGATACTATTACAGTTGAGGTTGATGCGTTCTCAACCTTTATTCTCACAGGTACAGATGAAGTTATTGCGTCAGCAGTTGAGGATGCAGCTTCCAAGGTTGAGGGTTACAGCATAAGCCTTGGCGGCAATATTGCAATGAACTTCTACATGACATTTAGTGAAACTATCCTTGCAGACGAAAAGGCAAAGGTTGAGTTTACACTGCCAAGCGGCAGTAAGCAGACTGTCTATGTAAGGGATGCCGAGGTAACAGACTCAGGATATTATGTGTTCACCTGTGAGGTAACATCCATCGAGATGACTTCTAGTATCAATGCACAGGTTATTGCAACAGACTACAAGAGTGAGGTTTACAGCTGTTCTGTAGTAGAGTATGCTGAGAGATTACTCAAAGGAGCTGAGGCAGGCAACGAACAGTATATGGCTGCTGTACCTCTTGTGAAAGCAATGCTCAACTACGGTGCAAATGCTCAGATTCATTTTGATTACTGCACAGACAACCTTGCCAACAAGATTCTTGCAGATGAAGACAAAGTGCTTGAAGATGTGAAACTCTCAGCTTACAAGTCTTCTAGCTCAGGTTCAGAGCCTGGCATCAGACATCACGGTTCATCCCTGACACTTGATAGCGAGACGGCAATAAATCTTTACTTTGCTGTAGAAGATGAAGAAAATATACCTGAGTTTTATGTAAACGGTGTGGCCACTAAGCCCACAAAGGTAGACAATCTTTACAAGATAAGCATTGAGGATATTCCTGCTCAGAATCTTGATGATGAGTATGTTGTTACCGTTGGTGGTCTTAAGGTTGAATACGGTGCGTTTAGCTATTGTTATTCTGCAATGTACCTTAAAGACGAAAATGTTAAAAACATAATCAGAGCACTCTATGCCTATAATCAAGCAGCTGAAGGTTACCTGAACAACGAGAATTGATTCGCTACAAATGTATTTGTAAACCATCATTAAATTAATAAGAAACCGTCGCTGTTTTAGCGGCGGTTTCTTTGTTGTTTGTGTTGAATTGTATATGTTTTAGTGTTATAATCAATATAATTTATAAAGTGGAGATAAAGTTATGAGAAACTATAAAATGATGTTATGTCTTTTGCTTGCTGTGCTTTTTGTATTTATCCTTGTAGGTTGCAACAACGATACCATAGAGCCTCAAAGCACCACCGAACAGCCAACAAGCTTGGAGTCTATAACAAATTCAATTACAGGTACTGAAAATGGAACAACAGGTAGCACTGAGCTTTTCTATACAGAGGCAGATGACCTGGAGATTATGACAGCTCCCGCTGCCAATAGTGATTCCCAAAATACCACAGAACAAAATGCGAATACTTCTGCTCCTACTAAGATGGAGGAAACCGAGTCTGCAACGGAATATACACCAGACACAGAACCGACAAGGATTGAGTTACCCTTCGTGCCTGCAAATTGATAGTAGATACTTTAAGTAACTAGCTTTTACTTGTTTTCAGCAATTATTACAGAGCCTTATACTTAAATCGGATAGATGCAGATAACTCCAATGTGGTCAGATAACATAAGTACAATCAGAGGTGCAAAGATGTCTAATTTCTTAGGATTCAAGCCAAGCGAAAAGCCTAATTATTTTTTTGTAAGTTATAATAACGAAGATGCTGAGCGTGTTGGAAGGCTCACACAGCGTCTGTCTCATAGTGATGTATCTTTGTGGTACGATTATGGTATAGAATATGGCGAGGATTGGGAGAAGAAAATCTCTGAGAAGATGATAAATTCTCAGGCAGTAATTCTGTTTTTCACTAAAGGTATTCTTATGAAGGACAGTTCTTATGTCCGCAAGGAATATAAGATGGCAACAGAGTTCTTTGATAAAAAAGTATATGTGGTTATGATGGACTCTGTTGATAATAAAGCGGTTCCTCCCGATAAAGTTCCTTGGCTTATTGATATACAGGAGAAGCAATGCGTTAATATCTCTGATACAGAAAACTTAGATACCATTACAAATAAAATTATGTCTGCCCTTGGTATTAACAATCATGAAGATAAAATGAATCAGATAATTGAGAATTACCGCTCCTTATATGAATTCGGTAAGGTAAAAGAAGCTGAAGATTATCTTGCGGAATATCTCAAAGGAAAGAGTTTGCTGGGAAAATCCAAGTGTATTGCAAATCTTTTCAGCGGTAAAGTCACAGGTCTTAGCCCTGAATCTTTCGGACAAGTTATTGATGGTTATCTTCCACAGCCTCTTAAGAATCATGTAGGTGACTCAGTTTCTTCTTTCTTTGAGGGTCAGCAATTTGCAATAGATGACTATGTGTTCACTTTCGGTAACTCCATTATGTTTCATCGTGGTTGCAGGGGAGATGCTCACGTTATAAATGTATGGCGAAATCAGGAGAATATCTATACCATCGGCGGTCTGATTGAAGCCCGAAATATGAGTATCTACTATGACAATGTGGATGATATAATTTATGTAATTTACACTTCAGAGCAAGAAGTTGGCAAAGGAAATGACTTTGATAGCTTTTCCTATATAAGCGTTGCAACAATCGAAGACCCTACTGGAGAAGCAATCTGTAACACATTCAGATGGCTTATACAACTTGATTGATAATATACAAACCCTAAGAGCGACGATAACATCGTCGCTTTTTTGTTTACTTTAAAGTTTTTTACTCAACTATTGCAATCGAACATATATTCTGCTATTATATAATTATGTGATTACAAAGGAGGGGTAGAAGTGAATAAGAAATATTTGTGCATAGACTTAAAATCCTTCTATGCCTCTGTTGAGTGTGTAGAAAGACGTCTTGACCCATTAACCACAAATCTTGTCGTTGCAGACCTCGGCAGAACAGAAAAGACTATCTGTCTGGCCGTAACCCCGTCTCTTAAATCCTTTGGTGTTCCCGGCAGACCGAGATTGTTTGAAGTTCTTGAACAAGTAGGAAGAATCAATGCAGACAGACAAAGAAAAGCAGGAAAAGCCAAATTACTTAAAGGTGTATATGATATCAGAGAGTTACAGAACAACCCTTATGTTGCACTTGATTTTGTTATAGCTCCGCCGCGTATGTCACATTACATGAAATGGAGTACATATATATATCGGATATATCTCAAATATGTTTCACCTGATGATATACATGTTTATTCTATTGACGAGGTTTTTATAGATATAACGGGTTATCTCGAGAATGCAAAAATGACAGCCCGTGAGTTTGCTCAGATGATAATACTGGATGTGGTACATACAACAGGAATCACCGCCACAGCAGGAATCGGCACCAATATGTATCTGGCCAAGATTGCAATGGATATTACAGCAAAGAAGTTGCCTCCAGATGAGAATGGTGT
>JAZSLX010000021.1:0-2513 GCA_045535605.1 Ruminococcus sp. | reverse complement strand
GATTGTTCTCTGCATTTGCCACTGCAGACTTGAGAAGCTTCAGGAGAGGCTCACAAGCTGCCTTGGGTGTATGATCGAGAATTGCCTTTGCAAGTTTAACATCCTTACCGCGGATAAGATCCAGAATGATGCTAACCTTACGAGGTGAAATACGGACATAATTAAGATATGCCTTAGCTTCCATTTCTGTATTCTCCTTCCCGCTTATCTGGATGTTTTGGAACCTGCATGACCTCTGAAGGATCTTGTGGGAGCAAACTCACCGAGCTTGTGACCAACCATATCCTCAGTTACGTATACAGGAACATGCTTACGTCCGTCATGGACTGCAAATGTGTGACCTACAAAATCAGGGAAAATTGTAGAGCTTCTGGACCAAGTCTTGAGAATTCTCTTCTCGCCGGAAGCGTTCATTTCCTTAACCCTTTTGAGCAGTACAGGCTGAACAAAAGGACCCTTTTTCATGCTTCTACTCATAATATATAAGCTCCTTTCTTACGCCTTACTTGCTGTTTCTACGCTTCACGATATCCTTATCGGAGCGGTTGTGTGTCTTTCTGGTCTTATAACCAAGAGCAGGTTTACCCCAGGGAGTAACAGGGCCGGGACGGCCAACGGGGGACTTACCTTCACCACCACCGTGGGGGTGATCGCAGGGGTTCATTACAGAACCACGAACTGTGGGTCTCCAACCCATATTTCTCTTTCTGCCTGCAGAACCGATCTTAACGTTCTCGTGGTCGGTGTTACCAACCTGACCGATTGTTGCCATGCAGTTAACGGGAACCTTTCTGAGCTCACCGGAGGGAAGTCTCAGAAGAGCCTTGCCGTCTTCTTTAGCCATAAGCTGAGCCATGTTGCCTGCTGCACGAGCGAACTGTGCGCCGCGGCCGGGATAAAGCTCAACGTTGTGGATGAATGTACCTGTGGGGATAGCGGACAGGGGCAGTGCGTTACCAACCTTGATGTCAGCCTCTGCACCGGTAACTACTGTGTCGCCAACCTTAAGACCTTCGGGAGCGATGATGTATGCCTTCTCGCCGTCAGTGTACTGAACCAGAGCGATGAATGCGCTTCTGTTAGGATCGTACTCCAGGGTCATTACTGTACCGGGAACATCAAACTTGTTTCTCTTGAAGTCGATGATACGATACTTTCTTCTGTTACCGCCGCCTCTGTGACGAACGGTGATTCTGCCGTAGCTGTTGCGACCGGAATTCTTCTTCAGCGGTGCAAGCAGGCTCTTTTCGGGCTCTACCTTAGAAAGGATAGAGTAATCAGTAACCGACATGTTACGGCGTGCGTTTGTAGTCGGTTTATAAACTTTAATAGCCATTATATTCACACTCCTCATGATGGCTTTGCGGGAATATGGCGATTCCCATACATTCTGCCTGTATTAATATAGTATAGAGTATATTTTTTTACAGGCTTACATCATGCCTTCAAAAAATTCGATGTTTTTGCTGTCTGCTGTAAGAGTTACGATTGCCTTTTTCCAAGCTCTTGTGTAGCCCTCACTTCTGCCCTGTCTGCGGAACTTGCCGCGAACATTAACAGTATTAACCTTAGCTACCTTAACCTTGAATACTTCCTCAACAGCACGAGCGATTTCAATCTTACCTGCTGTCTTAGCAACCTCGAAAGTGTACTTCTTCTCGGTAGCACCCAGCATGCTCTTTTCAGTGATGATAGGTCTGATTATGATGTCATGAGAAATCATGCGTACACCTCCTCGATTTTAGCAACGGCATCCTTAACGATGATAAGCTTATCAGCATTGAGTATGTCATATACATTAATAGTGTTTACCTGAGCGGTCTTAACACCCTCGATGTTAGCTGCTGACTTGATTACAAAGCCGTTAACCTCGGGAAGAACGATAAGTACCTTCTTCTCAGCGCCGACTGCCTTGAGCATATCAGCGATAGTCTTTGTCTTGTACTCTGTCATTGCGATGGAATCAAGAATGATGATTTCCTCTGCAGCACACTTTGCGGAAAGAGCAGACTTCATAGCGAGTCTTCTTACCTTCTTATTAACTGTGAAACGGTAGTCTCTGGGCTTGGGTGCAAAAGCAACACCACCATGAGTCCAGTGGGGAGCTCTGGTTGAACCCTGACGAGCACGGCCTGTTCCCTTCTGACGCCAAGGCTTCTTGCCGCCGCCGGAAACTTCTGATCTTGTAAGAGCAGACTGTGTACCCTGTCTCTGGTTTGCCAGATAGTTTACTACCATATCATGCATAACAGCCTCGTTGGGCTCTATTGCGAAAATAGCATCGGAAAGATCGATTGTACCAACCTTCTTACCTGCCATATCTAATACTGCTACGTTAGGCATTAATACTCCTCCTCCCTAATTACTTGATGTCTCTGATAACAACATAACCGCCGTTTGCACCGGGGATAGCACCCTTGATAGCGATGAGGTTGTTCACAGCATCAACTTTGACAACTGTGAGGTTCTTAACGGTAACCTTCTCTGCGCCAAGGTGACCTGCCATCTTCTTG
>JAZSLX010000068.1:0-15917 GCA_045535605.1 Ruminococcus sp. | reverse complement strand
GAGGTTATCCTTGGTCTTGAGCAGAAGGGCGAAACTGGCAGATATCTCTTAGGCTTTGAAGAAAGCTACGGTTATCTTGCAGGGACTTATGTACGTGACAAGAACGGTGTGGTTGCTTCTATGCTTATTGCTGAGATGGCTGCTTACTACAAGAAGCAGGGCAAGACTCTGTCTCAGGTTATCGACGAGCTCTATGATGAGTACGGCTACTACTACAACAAAACTCTCAACTTCTACTTTGAAGGTGCAGAGGGTATGCAGAAGATGGCTGAGCTTATGAATGGTCTCCGTGAGAGTGCACCCAAGGAAATCGCAGGCTTCAGCGTTGATGGTATCTGCGATTACCTTGAAAGCACAGATACAGACCTTACTACAGGCAACACAAACACAATCGACCTGCCCAAATCCAACGTCCTCTCCTATTCCCTTGCTGGCGGCAATGCCGCTATTGTCCGTCCCAGTGGTACAGAGCCTAAGATTAAGCTTTACCTCACATCTGTAGGTAAAGACAAGGCAGATGCACTGGCTATCATGGATAAACTTGAGGAGTCCGCAAAGGCTCTTCTGGGCGTTAATTAAAATCTTATATATCCAAATATACAACTCCGTATGTCTTACACAGGCATACGGAGTTTTTCTTTGTAAGTAATTCCTTACATTCCTATAATCACCATTGACATTTACGAACGCTTGTTCTATAATATTCATACAAGAACATCTGTTCTATTCTTAGTACAAATAAAATTAAATTGTTTTTTTAATGTTTTAAAACACAAACGTCATAGCATAGTGCTATGACAGAAAGGAATTCCACTATGAAACAATATGTATCTGTAACTGCACGCTTTGATTGTGACGGCAACCTGCTACCTGTGTCCGTTCACTGGAAAGATGGCAGAAGCTTTGAGATAGACAAAGTTCTGGATATAAAATACGCCGCCTCTATGAAAGCAGGCGGCGCAGGAATTCGTTATTCATGCAGGATCGCAGGTCAAAAGCGGTATTTGTTTTTAGAGGATAACCGCTGGTTTGTAGACAGCAAAGAGGCTGTCTGAAGCTAGAATCACTCCTGTGTAAAAACTACATCGTGGTTTCTGTGAGGCATTCTGAGCTCAGTAACATTATCATCAGAATCTGTCTGTGTTACAATCGCAGTTTTCACAGTATCATTGTTATATGTCATCTCAATTTCAGTATCAGAAACAATTTTATATGTACCGCTCTCGTTGTCTGTGTTACCGTAAACACCGATAAATGTTGTGAATGTGCCATCCGCTTTGAAACAAAGAGAACCGCCGTAATCACGTAAACCTGAGCCGTATACACTGTCAAGCCCCACCTCAGAGCCGTTTTTATCAAAGGCTTTTGTAGGAACATAAGAATCTGAAAGTTTAATAGTGGCAGTAGCGTTCTCTGTTGTTGCAAGTTCTGTTTCAGCAGTTGTAGTTGCAGCTGTAGCAGCTTCAGTAGAAGGCTCTGTGTTATCTACATCCTTAGGAGTGCAGGCAGTAAACATCGCACAGCATACAATCAATAAAACAGAAAGTAAACAGCATAAAAATCGTCTTGTGTTAGTCATCATTTTCTTCCTCCAGTTTTTCAATAAGAACTTTTCTTTTTATCATTTTACCCTGATAGAAAATATATTCTTCCCCGTCCCCTTTTCTGAGTTCTTCAAGGTCAATCTCAGGCGAGGAAGTTGTAGACTCCTCATAAGCTTCACCTCTGGGGCGGATATCAGGCGTAGGCGCCGAGGCGTTATATTCAGAAATATCCTCGCCGGCAATTACAGAGCGCATATTGGGATAGAGGTAATTGCTGATTATCATTGCACAAGGGGCAGGTATAAGCATTCCCAGTGCAACAGCCCCATAAACAATAAGCAATATCTTTATGGTTGCAACCGGCAGAATGCTGGACATATAAGATATAACCAGAATAGGCATTAAAGCTACTGCAAGATATGCCGCAACACCTATAGTTGCAAAGAAATTCTGCTTTACCTCACCAAAAGTCATAAGAGCACCGTTTTTGTATACATCCTTAAGTTTAAGATCAAATGAAACAGTCATCAGTGGCACTGCATAGAACATAAACAGAAAAAATATACAAATTACGATTACAACAAAGAGCAAGATATAGAAAACCCAACTCAATGCAGCAAGACTTGCATATATACTGACACTGAAATAGCAAACAAGATATGCTAAGTACAGCAGAAAACCACCCAACAAGAACTTAAGTCCGTTTTCTTTGACAGCACTCAGGTACTTTCGGAACATATTATCAGGCTTGATTCCCTGAGAAAATTCACGGGATAAGGAAACAACACCAGCATAAAAGGGACTTGCAAAAATAATAGCCAAAGGCAAGGTTACAGGAACTACAGGCAACACATACAAACAAAGCACATATGCAACTGCCACAGAGCCCAGAAACGGAATAGCAAATATAAGATTAGTCAGCATCATCCAGCCGAGATTTGACCAGAGATTCTGTAGCAAAAGCTCAAACCCCAGTTTTTTTCTTTCCTGATTCATACTACACATCCTAACTTTTTTATAAACGGCCTGTCAGAAAAACAAGCCGGAAAAACCCGTCCACAGAAGCATATCTGCAAGTGATGCCACAGCTGACATCATAAGCATATAAAGACTACGCAACAAAAAGCTGTGAACATAAACTGATACAGGTTGCATATTCTCCCCTGCTGTAAATACAGCCTTTGCAATTCTGCAGGAAAGGTAATGAGCCTGTATACATTCTATTATAAGGGCAAAGGAAAATATAAAAGTACCTGTCAGAATTACAAGCAGATAAAATCCAACACCCCTGAATCCGTATGTAATAAAGAGATATCCTGCGGAAAGTCCCACACCAAAGCCCTTGAAAGCAGGAGCCGCATAAACAGCCACCATGCCCCAAGGGGCAAGTCCGCAAAGAAACACAAACATAAAAAACAGAAAGTTGGATGCAAAGCTTGTAGCAAAAGTAGAAAACACAGGCTGACCCATTCTGGCACTCAGATTAGTTGTAAACAGAAAACCTAATCCGTCAAGCAAGGATTCATCAGCGTTTCTTGCTGATAATGAGCCCATAAGCAATCCGCAGGCATACATAAACGTAAAAGCAACTGCAGTGCCGTAACGTCTCATCAAGGCTGGAAAAGCAGAATAATTACGTTTGCTTCTGTTTTTTTGTGTTCGCGGTCTTTTGGTCAGTGTAAAAACTATTCCTCTCATAAGTTCCTCCAGATAACGGTTGTCCGTATTCAATAAAACTTATGAGACCAAACACTAAATTATGCTTCGGCGGCAAGTTCACCTGCACGCTTTGTACAAGCGGCCATAGCATCTTTTACAGCGAATTCAAATCCGTGCTCATAGAATTTATTCAAAGCTTCAATGGTGGTACCACCCTTGGAGCTTACTTTTTTTATAAGTGTATCGGGGTCATCGCCTGATGAACGAAGCATCTCAGCACTGCCCTCCATAGCCGCACAAATAAGATTCATTGCACGTTCGCGGTCTATACCTACAGATTCGGCATAATCAGCCATAGCCTTGGCAAAAAGATAAAAATAGGCAGGAGATGAACCATTAACAGAAATAATGGCATCCATTTTATCCTCAGTAAACTCCTCCAGAGCACCGCTGCAGGAGAACATTGAGGAAGTAACATCTTTTGCAATATCACTTACGTTTTCAGAGAAACAGATTGCAGTAGCACCCTTGCCAACAAGCAAAGGAGTATTAGGCATAACCCTTACTACAGGACATTCAATACCAAGACCTCTGCGTACAAAGTCAATGGTTATACCTGCAGCGATAGAAACAAAGGTTTTGTCAACATCAGCACAAGGTGCGATTTCTCTGAGAACTTCTGAATAATTCTGAGGTTTTACCGCAAGAACGATAACATCACAGTTCCTTGTAACCGCACAGCTATCAGCTTCCGCATTAATTCCTTTTGCACTGAAAGCCTCAAGCTTCTGTGTGTCCATATCAAACACGTGGATATTCTCAGGCTTTGTGCCAGCACCCAGAAGTCCGCCGATAATGGCAGTTGCCATATTACCTGCCCCAATAAATCCTATTTTCATATTATCCTCCAAAATAAAGTATCATTAAATATTTTATCACAGCGCTGTTGAAGAATTAACAGCACAGGTGAATTTATAGCCGTATACATTCTTAGACCCGTTACGGACATAGTCACCATAATAGAAAACATCAAGTTCATCGACTCTACGATTAAGAAGTCCCCATACACAGGTAGAGCCTGCGTGATGATACTGCAGGAGAAGCTTGGTGAACTTGCTCTTATCCACTCTTCCGAGAGAATAATCATTGCCCTTATTAAGCCTGCCCTTTGTCACATAGGTAGCATATACATAACCTTCAGTTCCGTTCTGGTTTTTCACATGATACCAGCCGTTCTTTTCTGTGGTTTCTATAAGAGTCAGAGCAGTACCGTAATCAAGCACATCGAGAACTTTGTCAGAGGTGCTTGCTCCACTTCTGAAATTTACTCCTGAAGCATTAATGTATGCCTCATAAGCAGAAGCAGGTTTTTCTTCGGTAATATTTGTTGCAAGAAAGATTTTTTTGAAGTCGCTATCACCTGCAAGAATATTTGAACCAAGATTATAAACGAATGAAATCAAGGCGTCAAATTGATACTGGTTCCTCTTGATATTATATTCGTCAAGGTAATTATTCACAGCAGATGTAAATCCTCCGTCATTAACGGTCTGAACGAGATAAGCATATGCCTCTCTCTTAGTCATATCGTTGTAAAAGCTATCTCCGATATAGATAACTTTACCATAGCCCAAGGTAGGCACACCGCCTGCAATAGTGTCAAAATACACGCTGGAGCTGTAGCCCTCAAACTCTGAAAGAAGAGTCACAAGCTCACTTGAGGCTCTGCGTTTCTCAGTTGTTTCTTTGCTAAGGTCTGCAGCTTCTCTGATAAATACACTTGTCTTTGCATCATCAACCGAGGATGAACATGTCTGCCAATCACCGTTTTGCTTTGAATAAGCAACTATATTGAATGTACCGCTTGTGGAAATTGTAGTAGTACCAGACCACACAAGAGTATTGCCATCAGTTGTTTTATTGGTTGCGTTTACTGTTTTAACGGTACCGCCAACTGTAACATTAAACTTTACTGCTGTTCGGGTTTTATCAGTAACAGCATAGAGTGTAATTGTTTCGTTCTTTGCGGCAGTATTGGGCTCTGCAAAAGCAAAGCGAATAGGCTCTGCAGGTTTAATGGTGACAAGACAGGTTTTAACTCCTGAAGAATTCTTAGCAGTTATAACTGCAGTACCAGCAGAAACACCGGTAATAAAGCCGTTCTGCACCTTTGCAACAGTAGTGTCAGAGCTGGACCAAGTTACAGAGGATGATGAAGTTGCTCCGTTATAGTAAGACTTACCCGCTGTAATAGTAGCTGATGTTTTGTATATATTGATACCGGTAGACGCATCTTTAACTGTTACCTTACAATCAACACTCTGTGTATCAGTATAAGCAGTAATCACCGCTGTTCCGGTAGCCTTTGCAGTAATAAATCCATTACTTACAGTAGCAACTGAGGTATTTGAGCTTTTCCATTTAACTGTCGCGTCGGTTTTAAGATGGTAATGGTTACCTTTATTAACTGTAACCTTTGTATCTGAAAGCACAATAGGCTCCTCAAGAGGTTCAGATGTTGATTCTGTAACCGTAACACTGCACACAGCTGTGCTGTCTGTGCCCTTAAGTGTTGCGATGATTTCAGCTGTACCGATACCTACGCCTTTAACTGTGCCGTTTGCTGAAACTGTAGCTATAGCTGTATTTGATGATTTAAAATTAACTGCACCCTGTACTGACTCACCACCTGTAATATAAGCCGAAAGAGCGTGCTTACCGCCCTGCTCTATCTCAATACTTTCTGAAGAAAGGACAATTTCTGTAACTAAAGGAGTATTATTCTCAGTTGAGGGTTCCCCTGTAATCTCATCAAGAGCAGAATCCTCAAACCAATTGGGGGTTGAAGGTAAAGAGGTCACACCGCCATTTACAGGCACATATAATGTAATCTCTGTATATGTTCTGTAAATATATCCTGTCGTGGTGTCAACCTTAGCCTTAACCCAATACTCGTCAGAATTATCAACTACAATAAAAGCTGTATTATTATCAAGGATCCCATTTGACTCGTAATCAGTTGACGGGCCTTTACGGAAGTTGACATCATCTGTTGTAACACCCTTTATCTGAACACCTGAGCCATCAGGGACATCAAGGTAATCCACAGAGCAATAACCCTTTGTGCCGTCACTGCGGCTTACATATGCCCAGCCGTTTTCGCTATCTTTAAGCAAAGTTAAGGTTTCTTCTACATTAAGAGTTGTAATTATATTATCAGAAGATATTCCGGCAGAGGAACGGAGTCTCACAGCATCGGTTGTGACAACCTGAGCTGACAAAGCAGACACAGCTATGCCGCCCACAGACAGAAGACTGATTAAGGTCGCTATTAACAAAACATAAGATATTAAACGTCTGCGAATAACTGTCATAGTATTACCTCCGCAATTTTATAGTAAAAGGATATAATAACACACCATACATATATATTGTACCATATATGCATGGCGTGTTCAATTTATAATTTGATTTTTTCTGAAAAATTCATTTAATTTTCAGTTTATTTCTCCATTTATTTACATATTCGCCAATAAGACGTGTAAGGCAAATATCATAAACAAGGAAAACTATGTTGCCGATTATCAAAAACGCCCATGGCAGATACATTCCGAAAAGCTCAAAGCTCTCCTTCGGCACAGATAACAGATGTATACTTATGAAAAACGCACCTGTTATGCAAACGTTGAACGAGGTAAGCTTAAATATATACTGTAGCACATAAGAACGGACACGCTCAATAAGCCCTTTAAGTATGGGATAAAAGCCGAGAAAAACAGTATAATATAGTGCAGCCTCCTTGTCCGTTACAAATAAAAAAGACAACAGAGATACAGCAGCATAAACAGACACCGCACCTGCATAGCCCACCTCAATAACTATAACTGCCAGTAGTGCTCCTGCAATACACGGAAATGCGTATGTACCTACAGGTATAATCCCCGTGAGTAAGAGCATAACAAGGGACAATGCGGATATTGTAGCACAAAGTGCAATTGCATAGGATTTCTTAATTTTCTTATTCATAGCTTAGCAACAACGGCAAAGGTCTCCGCCCATACATTCACAACAAGCATCTGCACAACAGAGAGCTGTGCAGATATCACAGCTTGAACAACCGCAACCATTGCCTGTAGTGCGGTTATACTCAGGAGATGTATAAGCTCTCTGATGATTAATCTGATTGAAGGTATGTCTGAACTCATTGTTCTGAGGATCCATATCACAGGCAGTTTTAAAGTTGCTGTACGCCTGATCTGTCCAGCCCTTGTTATAATTAATCATACCCTGCAGAAAATACCATTCTGCATCACGGTTTGAAGCGGGCACACCATTGAGAATGGTCTGTGCATCGTCAAGTCTCCCCGCTCTTATAAAATTACGCACATCAGGATAATTAGTGTGAGTATATCCGCTTTGGCTGTATCCGCCGGTGTTGTACCCCGTGCTATACGAAGATGATGAAGAGTAGCTTCTGCCCTCTTTACGCATACGCTGAACCTCATCGTATGCTTCATTTATCTCCTTCATCTTCTCGGTTGCTAGGTCACGAAGGGGGCTGTCCTGATAATTATCAGGGTGGTATTTCTTAGCAAGTTCCCTGTAAGCGGTTTTAATCTGTTCATCGGTGGCATTTTCAGACACACCCAATACTGCGTAAGGGTTTTTATTCATCTATTATTTTTCCTTTCCGAAAAAAGTGAATCTTTTTGTTTCTTTGCAAGTCCCAAGAGGACTATATTATCAAGTATATCCTCAAAACGTTTTTTGTCAATAAGTCTGTATGCAGACGTCAACAAATACAAGGATTGTGATAAAATCTCGTCAGAAAACTCTGCACTTTCTTTCTTAGATTTCCGAAGTTTATTATAAATTGGGTTAAAGGATTTGTGTTTTATATCGCTGTCGATATCACAGGCAGCATCCATAAGATAAATCCATTTTCCCAGATGATATCCAAACTGCTCATAGGCAGGTCTGATTTTATCGCTGTATGCCTCCTGAGAAAAAACACATTTAAGTAAATTTGCTGTGGGCTCTGCCGCTTCGTCAATTGATGCACCTTTTATCTCTGCATCAATCTGCTCCTTATACATCTTTTCACAAGCTTCTACATAAAAGGGATAATGTTTTCTTGCTTTTCTATTCCATGATGAAAAGAATGGTCTTATCAAGGTGCAACCGATTTTTTCAAAGAAACCTCCATCACGAATATTATCTATAAGCTTATAATAAGACATTGAAACCAAGAGAGCACCTGCTTTTGATAGTGCTTCATTACCTGATGTGCAGTAGTTGCAAGACTTCAGGGGATTAAATTTACAGCGACCCTTCTTGAATCCGGGACATCTATCTTCATTTGTCATTACAAATAATGCAAAAAACGTACAATCATAATTTAGAAGAAACCGTGTCAGCACTGAATAATCTTTACCAAGCTGTTTACAAAGGCTGCAATAAACAGCTTTATAGCTCTCATAGTCTTTGAATTTCATTTCACCTTTATTAATGCAGACATAACCAAACACAGACTTCCCTCCCAAAATCAGACACTACAGATATTATACTACAACAAAAACCGAATTGATAGATTAACAAGATGTAAATTTTATAGTTTTTATTGTTGAAATAAGTAGAATCAGAAGGTATAATAAATAAAGACTTTATTCAGGAGCTAATTATGAACGTATACGATTTTGACAAAACCATATACAAATATGACAGTACAGCAGACTTTTTTCTCTACTGTATGCGTAAACATCCGAAGATAATCAAGCTTATCCCCTCTATATGCCTTTGGTTTACGAAGCATTACATTCTGAAGTCTTGCACCAAAACTGAATTCAAAGAGCGAATAATGCAATTTGTAAAATACATAGAATACGAAAAAGATATAAAGGATTTCTGGGATAAAAACAAAAAGAAAATTAAAAGTTTTTACATAAAGCAGCAGAAGAAAGACGATGTTATTATCTCGGCTTCCCCCACTTTCGTCCTTGAGCCTATATGCAAAGAGTTGGGCATTGAAAATCTAATCTGCTCAAGAGTTGATGTAAAAACAGGAAAGTACACAGGACTTAACTGTCACGGAAAAGAAAAAGTTATCCGTTACAGAGAAATATTCGGTAACATTGCAGTGGATGAATTCTACTCTGACAGTAAGAGTGACACTCCTATGGCACAGATAGCAGAAAAGCCGTTCCTTGTAAAAGGTAATAAAATCACATACTGGAGGAAATTATGAACAGAAAGCTTTTATCACTTATTCTTGCTCTTATCCTTGCAATTTCACTTTTTGCCTGCACAGGCAACACCCAGAGCACAGACCCACAGACAACAGCAAACACAGTTCCACCTGCTGAAACCGTTGAGGTAACTACCGAAGTACAAAGTGATGTGCTTGAATGGGTACAGGGCTCAGGTTACACATGGGACGAAAACCAGCCTGTAAAGAACATCATTCTTATGATTGGTGACGGCATGGGCGAAAACATCATAAAGAATGCAGAAATCGTTAAAGGCTCCAAATATGCAACAAACTTTATGCCCTACAGCTGTTATGTAGGCACAGACTCTCTCACAGGCACAACTGACAGTGCCGCTGCATCAACAGCCATAAGCTGCGGTGTTAAAACAAAGAACCAGTACATAGGTGTTGATGGAGAAGGAAACCCTGTAGAAACTATCATCGAGTTTGCAAAAGCCAGAGGTATGAAAACCGGTCTTATTGATACTCATATCATTCCTCACGCAACACCTGCAGGTATGATAGCTCATGACAACTACAGAGGACTCTACAACGATATTCTGAAGCAGATGCTCAATGCCAAGGTTGAGGTGCTTTTCGGAGGCGGTGCTGAATACACAGACACTCCCAAAACACAGGCAAGAATCGAAGAAAACGGTTATACCTATATTAAAACCGGTGAAGAACTCAACACTCTTACACCCGGCAAGAATGCTATCGGTGTATTCTCATATTACGATATGAATTCAAATTCAAATCCCTCACTCACAACAATGACAGAAAAAGCACTGGAACTTCTTGAGGGCGATGAAGGTTTCTTCCTTATGGTAGAAGCAAGCCACATTGATATTTACGAAGCAAAAGAGGACATGGACGCCACAATGGTTGAGATGCAGGCATTTGATAAGTGCATTGACTACACACTCAGATGGGCTGAAAGCCACCCCGGCACACTGGTGCTTGTTACAGCTGATCACGAGACAGGCGGTGTTATTGTACCTGAGAGCGGTCTGCCTGAGGATGTAAACAACGATTGCTTCACATCTGGCGGTGAACACACAAGTGCTGATGTAAAACTCTTTGCAGCAGGTGCACAGGCAGGTAACATACTCACAGAGGACAAAATCGAAAACACAGAGATTGCTTTCATTATGAGAAAAGTCCTCAACGACACCTACGGTGAAAAGCCTGTTACACTTCTTAATCAATAAATAACAACCAATTATCAAACAAAAAGCAGGAGCGGTATAAATTACCGTTCCTGCTTTATTTATTGTTAGTTCAATTGTTCAATTAATCTGTACGAAGTGCTGTTACAGGATCTTTACGAGCGGCTTTCCTTGAGGGGAATATACCTGCAATAACCGTAAGAACAACACTGAGTGCAACAAGTATAATTGCAGCTACAAAAGGAAGTGCAGCACTGACAATGGTTGTGTCTGCAATTGCATGAATAAGAGCATTACCGGGAATTAGCAGAAGCAAGGTAACACCGATACCGATAAGTCCTGCACAAAGTCCGATAATAAGTGTTTCTGAAATAAACACCTGAGAAATATTTCTCTTTGAAGCACCGATTGCTCGAAGAATACCAATTTCCTTTGTTCTTTCAAGAACAGAAATATATGTGATAATTCCAATCATAATTGAAGAAACCACAAGGGATACCCCTACAAAGGCTATCAGAACATAAGAAATTACATTTACAATAGTTGTAATAGAAGACATCAGCAGACCTACATAGTCTGTGTAGGTAATCTGATTTTCTTCTTTAGCAGTTTCGTTATACTTATCTATACAAGCAGAAATATTATCCTTATTTTCAAAGCTGTCACAGTAAAGAGCAATTGAGGAAGGTGCATCAATGCTGACAACACCGAAGGCACTCATATTATCATCGTAATCTCCTGTAGAGATGTAATTATCATAGATTGAAAGGAGAACATCATCCTCAGGGTCAGCAAGGTAGCTGTCCATCATAGCTGCAAGCTCTGTCTCGCCCATAGCCATCATCTGGGCTGCTGCAGTGGGATTCTGCGCATACATCAAGCTGAGCATATCTCTGCAGATTTTTGCTTTGTCAGAAACACCTAAGTTATCAAGATAAACCTTAGCATCTTCAATTCTGTCTGCATCATCCTCAGGTGCAAACTTAAGACCGTTGAGAACATTAACATCCTCACTGTCCTTCTGTGCTTTTACTACATCACTGTTCTCTGTGTAATCAATAAGGTAATCAGTAAGTCCGCGGGTATAACCGATATTAGCAGAAATTGTCAGGTTGTCCGCCTCCTCCTGAGGTCTTATGATACCTGTTATTTTAAGCTCAAGAGCAGAATCCATAAGTTCTTCTATCTTGTCTTTATCGTTACCTACATATTCAAAAATACCGTTTTCGCCTTCTGTATAGAAGTCACAGGCAGGAATAATTTTGTAGGACTTATCACAGAAATCCTGATATCTGATGGTCTCTGTCTGAAGCTTAACTTCTTCGCCATTATCAACTTTCTTCATTATCTCCTCGTAATCCTCCGAAGGAAGCACGCCGAGCTGATAAAGAACGGTTGCTTGTACCTCATTGCGCTCGTTAAGCACAAGGACTACCTGATTGTACTCCTCAGGCCAATCACCGTAAATAAGTTCATAGTTATCATAGATAATATTACTGAGGGTTGCTCCGTTCTGTCCGGGCAGAAGTTCATCAAAATTATTCGAACCGAACATATCAGATGAGAAGCCCATCTCCTCATACATCTCCATCTCAGTATTCATCATCTGAGTTGTTTTTGATGTATACAGGGTACTGCCGTCAGTGTTTATGAGAACTCCATTGGGATCATAGCTAAACACACTGAAAGCAGGGCTATATGAATACACTATGCCGTTTTCACCTATATAGTTGTGTATCTCACTATCTTTATTATCAAGGTAAAGTTTGAAATCAGTAAGGTTATTCTCTGTAAAGCTTGTTGTAAGAGTTGATTCAAGCTCGATTGCTCTGCCGTCAGAATATATTGCATTGCGGTCATGAGAAAGCTCATCAATGGAAGCAGCCGAAGAACTACCCATCTCCATAAAACTCGAAAGGTCCATGGTCTTAGCTTTAAGTAAAATGGGATAAGATGCCATAGTGCTCTTCTGGATATCAACAATATAATTATTAACACCGTTTGAGAGTGACAAAATTAGGGCAATACCGATAATACCTATTGAGCCTGCAAAGGAAGTAAGCAAAGTTCTGGCTTTTTTTGTTAGCAGGTTATTGAAACTCAAGGAAAGAGCTGTAAACAGCGACATTGAGGACTTACCCATATTCTTATGTTTGGGTGCTTCAAGCGCCTTATCGTCCACATCAAAGGGGTTGGTATCCCCTACTATCTTACCATCACAGATATTAACAGTACGTGTTGCATACTGCTGTGCAAGCTCAGGGTTATGAGTTACCATAACTACAAGACGGTCACTGGCAACTTCCTTTAAAAGCTCCATAACCTGAATACTTGTCTCTGTATCAAGAGCACCTGTAGGCTCGTCCGCAAGAAGAATATCAGGGTCATTAACAAGAGCACGTGCTATAGCTACACGCTGCATCTGTCCGCCGGAAAGTTGATTAGGACGCTTATGGACCTGATCACCGAGACCTACCTTTTCAAGAGCACGGCGGGCTTTCTCACGGCGCTGTGAGCGCTTCATACCCGAGATAGTCAGTGCAAGCTCTACATTGCTGAGGATTGACTGATGTTCAATCAGGTTATAGCTCTGAAACACAAAGCCGATTGTATGATTCCTGTAGGAATCCCAATCCCTGTCCTTATATTTCTTAGTGGATATTCCGTTAATTACCAAGTCACCGCTATCGTAACGGTCAAGTCCTCCGATAACGTTCAGCAATGTAGTCTTACCTGAGCCTGAAGGACCCAGAATTGCTACAAACTCGTTATCACGAAGGTTTAAGGAAACGCCGTCCAGAGCCACCTGCTCAAGATTGCCTGTGACATATCGCTTGCTGACCTTCTTAATCTGAAGCATAAACATACCTCCTGTTGTTTTATCATACTGATTATAACAGAAATTCAACTGTGTGTCTTAAACTATTCGGAATAAAAGTTTTAACAGTATGTAAATTTTTACATTATACACTTTAAAACGATAGTCATTATACCACTGTAGTAAATAGAATTCAATCGAAATAAGTAAAATGTGCAAAAAACAACAAAAAACAAAGAGGATAGGCCTTCACCTATCCTCCGAAGGATAACGATTATTCGCTATATGTCTATGATTTTCGGCAGGAGCAATAACCTCCGTTATCCCCGTTCAGTTCCCCTACATTAGGTGGGAAGAATTCATTCGTAGGAAAGTCAAGACGTGAGAACACCTCGCAAGGATTATCAGAAGAATTTGTACATTCTTTCTCAGGAATACAAAAGTCGTAAGAAGGCACAAGCATCTGAACATTACGCTCAATCTGAACAATTGAGAACATACCCAAGGAAACATACACATTTCTGATACAGGCAGTTACAAACTCACCGCCAAAGCACTGGCAGATTCTTGAAGGTATTCTGCAGGGAGGACTCACGTGGTGCGATGACTCACAGAGCTTTGCAGAAAGAGCAATGGGCTTTGCTACCTGAACAGAAACTCTGGGCAAATTACCGCACTGTGAGTTCTGAATCTCAATATCATCAGGTGTACAATTACCCGTAAAGACCTTAACATTGCCCTCGCTACCATACAGTATAACCTTCTTGTTGAAAATTGAAAGTCCGTTCACCTGTGTTGGTGAAGTGCCCGGTGCTGAAAACACATCCAGACTTATGTCATAAAAGAACGTCATATCCACAGAGTAGAAGCCTTTGTGGAAGGGTACAGGCTCAAGGTCTGTCATCACAGAGATAACCTCTGCGTCCTTAATACGTACACTTACTGCGGAATCGATTGCACTCTGAACCTGTTCTGTAAAATACACCTTCATATCAGTGAGACAATCCTTGTCTGAGCAACTGTCATAAACACGAAGTGCATCAATAGAAACAGACTGTGGATATCCGTCAGTATTCGTCGCAGCAGAGTAAGTCTCAGCGACATTATTATTTTCTGCCATTGAACTACCTCCAACTTATAGATTTCAAGCACCCTGTGTATTTTCATTGCACAAGGCACTATGACTTACTGATATATTATGCCTGATGCTGCGATGTGTGCAAAAAGAGAAGGAGTACGTTTTATCCGTACTCCTTAAAGTTTATTATCAGATTTTTTCCATTTTACAGAAGTTTGCCATAAGTGTTTTTGTACCAACCTTATCAAAGGAAACCTCAAGCATAGTATCGTTACCCATTCGCTGAGCACTGATAATCATACCAACGCCGAACACCTTATGCATAACCTTGTCACCTACAGCGAAGGTTGATTGAGATGCCCCATCTGCAGGTGCAGTACGGGTTTTATTTAATGCAAAGGGGTCAAAACGTTTAGCGGATGCTGAGGAAACACCTACTGATGTCACCGATTTAGGCTTCTTATTACCTGTACGGTTAAGATGTTCGTCAGATATCTCCTCGCAAAAACGTGACAGATTATTGTGCTGAGTTGAACCGAAAAGCATACGGCTCTGTGCATGAACAAGATAAAGCTTCTTCTTAGCTCGTGTAATACCTACATAAGCAAGTCTGTGCTCCTCGTTAAGCTCATCAGGGTCATAGATAGAAAGATTTGATGGGAACATTCCCTCTTCCATACCTGCAATAAACACCATAGGGAACTCAAGACCCTTTGAACTATGGAGTGTCATCATTGTGACACAATCGGCACCTGTCTCCATATTATCAATATCAGTCTGCAAAGCAATTTCCTCAAGGAATGCAGAGAGAGTTGCTTCTTCGCCGTAATCCTCCTGAAAATTGATGATATTGGACATAAGTTCATCAACGTTTTCTATTCTTTCGTCGCCGTTTTCCTTTTCGGCTTTCAGATAAGATTTGTAATCGGTATGCTCCAGAACAAGCTCATAGAGCTCTGCAACAGTATAATCATCTGAAAGTGAGGCATCGATGAATCCCTGAAGCATTTCAGCAAAAGCGGTAAGCTTAGATGCGGCACGGCTAAGGTCAGGATAATCCTGTGCACGCTTGATTACATCAAACATACTCTCACCCAGAGCAGATGCTATGTTTGCAATTTTCTGAACTGTAGAATCACCGATTGCACGGCGGGGTTTATTGATAATTCGTGTAAGACGCACATCATCACGAGGATTGCTGATAACCTGCAGGTATGCAAGCATATCCTTAACCTCTTCACGGTCAAGGAATCGGTGTCCGCCGATAATACGGTGAGGAATACCGGAACGGGTCAGTGCATTTTCGATTGCATTTGACTGAGCATTCATTCGATAAAGCACTGCAACATCAGCAAAGGACCCTCCACTTGCTACATACTCGAGTACGGTCTTTGCAATATAC
>JAZSLX010000119.1:0-8567 GCA_045535605.1 Ruminococcus sp. | reverse complement strand
TGTTATCCTTGATATCAAGCTTAATCTCTTCCCATTCATTCTTCTGGAAATCCTGATCGGAAGGAGTATAGATGGGAGCAGGGCTTACATAGTTTGAGTATGTGTTAGGCTGGTCGTTCTCGTCGTACTCTGTGGGACGTATAAACTCGGTAACAGGCTCGGTAGATACTGAGGCTTCAGGCTCAGTTGCACCTGAGGGGTCGGTTGAGTCTGTAGCATCTGTTGAACCTGTTGCAGGAACAGATTCATAGGGAAGTGTAGGGTCAGGGTCCACAGGGTCTGTCATAGGAAATGTAGGAGCAACAGGGTCTGTTGCTACTGCAGGCTGAGTCTCTGCAAAAGCAGTGAAAGCGCCAAGTGTGAGAACTGTCAGCACAAGAAGTGTTGATATAAAAATACTGAGTTTTTTCACTGATAAAACCTCCTTGAGTTTTTCAGTTATATCTATGAAAAGGAAAGTGTATATTACTTAAGTTCTTCTTCGAAGATTGCAGGTGCAAAGGAAGCAACTACCTTGTCGTTCTTTGTGCATACAACCCCCTCTGTGAGGCCGTCGATATAATCAAGGAACTCCTCACCCTTCAATTCCTGAAGGAGAGCATCGTAGTTTGTATCTGATGCAAGGTACTTTGTTGTTTCCTGAGTAATGGGCTTTTTGTAGAGGAAGTAAGCTGTAGTTGTATCGGTCTGACCAACATAGATAACCTTAGCTTCGCCGTCCTTCATACCCTTGAGAGCAGTTGCAACCTCTTCACCCAGTGAAGTATTGTCGAGGTTTTCAATATTGCTTACAGCAGGATTTGCAGTAAGCTCTGCAGCTGCAGTGTATGCCTTGGAAACATCCTCAAAGGATGTGCCCTGAGCAATCATCTTTACGTAAAGTTCTAAATCTTCCTTAACCTTCTTCTGATCCTCTGCAGAGAGAGCCTTGTTCACTGTCTCGCCTGTTGTGGAGTCTGTAGTAGTCTCATAGAGGTTTGCTGTAAAGTAGGAATAGCTTGTGTAAGAGTCCTCGAAGTATGTCTTTAACTCACTCTCAGGAACTTCCTTTTCGCCACCCTTTGAGTAGAAATAATCAAAGATTGCGTTCTGCTTTACACTTGCAAGGTAAGAAGACTGATAAAAGCTGTCAAAAGAAACACCGTAAGGCTCAAGCATATCCTTGTAGGGAGTAGCTGTGTAGCCGTAAGCCATGTACTCCTCATAGTAAGAGCCAAGGTACCAATCCTTACGAGCCTGCTCGTATGCTGCAGCCTCAACCTCAGGGTCAAGCTCAATACCCTTTTCTGCAATTACATTGTCAAGAGCAATGAGGTTCTTTGTGATGTAATCAGCCTCTTCGAGTACCCAATCAAGGCAAAGCTCATTGCCCTTAGCCTCGTCAAAGGTGCTCTCTATTGAGAGGATAGAAGCCTCAGCATCAAACTTATCGCCCTGCTGCTGTGAAATTACAGAGTAAGCCTGATTGTATGCGGAGAAAAGTGAGTAAACATAAACACCGATGGGATACTCCTGACTGTCTGTCTTGTAGCCCCATTCAGCCTTTGAGCTTTTAGGGATTGATGAACAGGCACACAGGCTTGCTACCATAAGTACAGCCAGAATAAGGGCTGTGATTTTTCTTAAGTTCTTCATACAAAAAACCGTCCTTTTCTAAAAATCAAAACGTACTTTATAATTATACACAACAAATCGTAAAATTTCAACATTTATCGCAAAATAAACAGAATCTTCACGAAACTGTCAGATTACACCTGTACTTAATTTTCCAAAAATCAGCCGAAAAAGCTTTTAAGTGCAGTGAGCGGGTCGCTCTTATTGACTGCACGCAGGGCAATATAGGGCTTTTTGCCTGCAGAAAGCAGTGCCTTACCCTTTGCCTTGCCTACAAAGCCGATAAGCTCGGGATTCTTAACATCATTAATATAAAGAAGCAGTGTTGTGTCATTCTGCTTGATTTCATAAATACCCAAGGACGCGGCACGGTTTCTGATAAGCGCCACGTCAATAAGTCCCATAACGGATTTAGGCACATCACCGAAGCGGTCGATAAGCTCATCCACCACGTCGGACGCCTGCTCAGGTGTACGTATATCCGCAATAAGCTTATACACATCAAGTCTGAGATTCAGGCTTTCAATGTAGCTTTCGGGGATATGAGCCACAATGGCAATATCAATGAGGCAGTCTTTCTCTTCCCTATCCTCGGGAATTTCGCCAAGCTCCTCCTTAACGGCAGTATCAAGGATTTTCAGGTACATATCGTAGCCTACATCCTCCATATGTCCGTGCTGATTTGCACCCAGCACAGAGCCTGCACCGCGAAGCTCCAGATCTCTCATTGCAATCTTCATACCGGAGCCAAACTCGGTAAACTCGCGGATTGCGTTAAGACGCTTCTGGGATATATCGCTTAAACTTGCTCCCCTTGGGAAAGTAAGGTACGCCCATGCGCGACGGGTGCTTCTGCCTACTCTTCCTCTTATCTGATGAAGCTGAGAAAGTCCGAATTTGTGGGCATCCTCAATAATGAGCGTGTTTGCGTTGGGCAAATCCACACCTGTTTCTATAATAGTTGTGCACACAAGGACGTTTATCTTCTGCTCCAGCATATCACGCCATACACCTGACAATTCCTGCTCGCTCATTTTGCCGTGGCCAACTCCCACAGATGCCTCAGGAATAACCTGCTGAATATACGCCGCCTTTTGCTCAATGTCCTCCACCTTGTTGTGGAGATAGAACACCTGACCGCCGCGGCGAAGCTCCTTGCGGATAGCCTCGTGGATAACCCCGCCGTCATACTCCAGCACATAGGTCTGCACAGGATAGCGGTTTGTGGGAGCTTCCTCCAGCACTGATAAATCACGGATTCCGCTCAGTGCCATATTAAGGGTTCTGGGAATAGGAGTTGCAGACAAGGTGAGCACATCCACGTTCTTATAAAGCTCCTTGAATCTTTCCTTGTGAGCAACACCGAAACGCTGTTCCTCGTCAATGATGGCAAGACCCAAATCGCGGAACTTCACATCCTTCTGCACAAGTCGGTGAGTACCTACTATCATATCAATCTCGCCCCGACGGAGCATTTCGATTATCTTCTCCTGCTCCTTAGGTCTGCGGAATCTTGAGAGTAATTCCACACGAATTGGATAGCCCTCAAATCTTTTAAGCACTGTCTGGTAGTGCTGCCACGCAAGTATGGTTGTGGGACAAAGCAGTGCACACTGCTTACCGTCTGTAATGCACTTAAAGGCGGCTCTCAGTGCAACTTCTGTCTTGCCGAAGCCTACATCACCGCACAGAAGTCTGTCCATAGGAGCAGTACGCTCCATATCATCCTTTATCTCCTGAGCACATCTGAGCTGGTCAGGGGTTTCCTCGTACTCAAACATAGCCTCAAAGTCCCTCTGCCACTCTCCGTCAGGAGAGAAAGCATAGCCCGGAGCATTCATTCTGGCACTGTAAATAGCAATAAGCTCCTTTGCCATATCCTTGACGGCACTCTTTACTCTGCTCTTGGCTTTCTGCCATTCTGTGCCTCCAAGACGGCTTAGCTTAACTGCAGAGTTTTCTTTGGGTCCAATATATTTTGCCACAAGGTCAAGCTGTGTTACGGGAACATACAGCACATCTCTTTTGGCATAGCTTATCTTAATATAATCCTTGACGATACCGTGGGTATCAAGCTTTGTGACTCCCTCAAAAATACCGATACCGTGAACTGTGTGCACCACATAGTCGCCGATACTCAGGTCAGACAGGCTGTAAATCTCCTGTCCGTTTTTGGGAAGCTTGCGTTTTTTCTTCTCAGGCACACCCTCACGCTTGCCCTGAGCATAGAGATAGAAATTCTCTTTGGTATACTCAAAGCCCGAGGAAAGGGTACCCTTCATTATATATATTCTGCCTGTTTCGAGGTGCTGGCTGTAGGTTGCGTATGACGCCTTATAACCTCTGTCTGAAAGTGCCTGAGTGAGATTCTGAGCACCTTTTTCTGTACCTGCAAGGATAACGATGGTGCTCTTTTCCTTTTCAATAGGCTCTATCTCCTCGCAAAGCTCCGACACAGTACCTGCAAGGAAAGGCAGAGTCTTTGCAGTGAAGCTTACAAACTCTGAAAGAGGCAGTGTGTGGCTTCCCTGAGTGAAGTTATCAAGGTAGCATACCCCACGCAAAGAAAGCTCATCGCAAATCTCCTTATAGTCTATAGAAAACTTATCAAGTCCTCTGCAAAGCACACCCTCGGCAAAATAGTCCAGCACATCCTCTTTAAAGCGGAATTCTACGTTTGCCATTCTGTCCTTCACTGCAGATTCTTCGCTTAAAAAGCAAATAAAGCTTTCATCAATATAATCAAAGAGTGTAGCGCTCTTGCCATAAATAAGGGTGATGTATTTATCAAGATTTGAAAGGTGCAGACCCTTACGGATATTGTCTGCCTCCTGTCTCAGAATCTCCTTGGCCTTCAGGGATTTTTCCGCTCTGAGATATGATGCCTTCTTCTCAATCTGAGTGGCTAAATCCTCCCTATCGGATATAAAAACCTCTGCAGAGGGTGCAAGAGTGATTTCATCCACAGGGTCAGTTCTTCTCTGGGTTTCCAGATCAAAGTAGTTAAGGGAGTCAATCTCATCTCCCCAGAACTCAGCTCTTATGGGAGCTTCACTGTCGGGAGAATAAAAATCAAGTATTCCGCCGCGGACAGAGAACTGTCCCACGCCCTCAATCTGGTCGCACCTCTCGTAGCCTAAAAGAGAAAGAGCACTGATACATTTTTCAAGGGGTACTTCCTCACCAGCACGCAAATAAAGAGTTGCATCTGCAAGGCAGGCGGGAGGGATAGTGAACTGAGCCGCTGCGTCTGCACAGGCTATAACGCAATCGCATTCTCCTGAAATAATACGCAGAAGCACCGACATTCTCTGGTGCTCGTATTCACGTGAACGTCCTGCAATATCCCTGAAGGTGAAATCCCTGTAAGGGTACACCATTGCCCTGAGTCCTATATTGCACAGGTCATCACAGAGTGTAGCCGCCGACTGCTCGGAATCCGCAACACAAAAAGCCCTGCTTTTCTTTTCATGGCAGAGCGAATAAATCATATTTGCTTTGTGAACATTACTCAGTCCTGAAACCGCCACATTCTTACCTGCCACGCAGGAAGCACTGATTTTTTTATAATCAGTGGTTGAACTCAGAACATCAAAGAGAAACTTCATATTTCCTCCATACAAAATGTACACCTTTTCTCAGTTAAACTTCTGCATTGCGTCAGAGGCTCTGTCCTGCACCATAAGCTCCACAGCATCACACGCATTATCAAAAATCTCTGACATAGTTTTTGAGTCCTGTGCCGAGAATTTACCCAGCACCCAGTCCTTCAGATCATACTCGGGATGGGGCTTCTTGCCAACGCCCAGCTTGATTCTGGGGAAAGCATCAGACCCTGTCAGATAAATAATATTCTTCATTCCGTTGTGACCGCCGTCACTGCCCTTCATACGGATTCTCATTTTGCCTATATCAAGGGAAATATCATCAAAAATTACAATAACCTGAGAGGGCTGTACCTTGTAAAAATTCATAGCCTGAACTACAGCCTCACCTGAAAGGTTCATATAGGTGGAGGGCTTCATCAGAAGGCACTTGGCACCATTTATACGGCACTCTCCTGTAGTAGATTTAAAGCGGATTTTCTTCATCTGGCAGTTGTGCTTTGAGCTAAGTCTGTCCACTGCCTCAAAGCCGCAGTTGTGGCGTGTGCCCTCATACTGTCTGCCGGGGTTTCCAAGACCTACAATAATGTAGTCTACAGCCGAATTTCCATTACCTTTAGACTTAAAAAACATAAATTAACTCCTGTAAAATAAAGTTAAATCCTGCAAAGCCCCTGAAGCCTTGCTATATCTTATGCAAAACGGGGAAGTTTCATTAGCATCATAAACGCAAAACACAGGGAACGGCAGTTGCCATCCCCTGTTGATTTAGCATTATAAACTTGCGCCGATTACTGACCGATAGTAGAAACAGGCTTGTCAGCGTAGATTCTCTCAATAGCATCTGCAAACACAGGTGCAACAGGAAGAATAGTGAACTTGTCAAGCATATTTTCCTCGGGAACAGGAACAGTATCAAGAAGAATAAGCTCCTTGATAACGCTCTGGTCGATTCTCTCGATAGCGGGACCGGAGAGAACTGCGTGAGTAGCGCAAGCATAAACCTCTGTGCTGCCTGCATCAACAATAGCCTTTGCAGCGTTGCACAGTGTACCTGCTGTATCAATCATATCGTCAAGAAGAATTGCCTTCTTGCCTGCTACATCGCCGATGATGTTCATAACCTCAGACACGTTAGCCTTGGGTCTTCTCTTGTCGATGATAGCAATGGGGCAACCAAGCTTAGCGGCGAAGTTTCTTGCTCTTGTAACTGAGCCAAGGTCAGGAGAAACAACTACATAATCATCGGTATTCTTACCAATCTTTTTCTTCATGTGATTAGCAAGCATAGGAGCACCTACCAGATGGTCAACAGGAATGTTGAAGAAGCCCTGAATCTGGTTTGCGTGGAGATCCATTGTGAGGACTCTGTCTGCACCTGCTGCTGTGATAAGGTCAGCGCAAAGCTTAGCTGAAATCGGATCTCTTGCCTTTGCCTTACGGTCCTGACGTGCATAGCCGAAGTAAGGAATAACAGCTGTGATACGTGCAGCAGAAGCTCTCTTCATTGCGTCAATCATAATGAGCATTTCCATCAGATTGTCGTTTACGGGTGTGCAGGTAGACTGAACGATAAAGCACTCACTGCCTCGTACAGACTCGTGCAGGGATACTGCAATCTCACCGTCACTGAACTTGTTGCAGCTTGACTTGCCCAGAGGCAGACCAAGACAACCGGCAATGCCCTGTGCTACAGTGGGGTTGGAGTTACCCGCGAAGATTTTGATGTCTTTTCCGTGAAAATTCATTTACTTTTCCCCTTTTCGATGGATTAGTTAACCTAATTTTGAAAATATGTAAAATTAATTAACCTACTGTTTTGTTTGCTGATTTACTCAGCCATTTTGTAGCCCTTTTTAAGTGCGATTTCGTTAAGCTCCTGAAGCTGCTTGGGGTCATTTGCACCCAGTGCAACGTCAGCACTCTTTGCTACATATGCGCCTGCCTTCTCACCCTGAGCTATAATAAGCTTCAGCGCATCGGGCAGGTAATATTCCTTTGCGTTATTCTCTGCTGTGATATTATCAAGAACAGACAGCAGAGCATTTGTATCAAACCAATATGCACCTGAGTTTATTTCCTTAATCTGTCGGATTTCCTCAGTTGCGTCCTTGTGCTCAACAATTGCACAGAGTGAGCCGTCCGCATTTCTGACGATTCTGCCGTAGCCTGTTGAGTCGGGAACACTTGCACTGATTACTGTCGCCTTAGACTCTGACTCAATATGCTGACTAAGTGAATCACGGATTGTGTCAGCGTCCACAAAGGGAGCATCACCACCGAGAATTACAACAGAGCCGCCGCGGGATTCAAGGAAGCTCCTTGCCATCATAACAGCATGGCCTGTGCCAAGACGTTCTGCCTGCAGAACAGTCTCAACCTCAAAGGGCAGAGTTTTGGCATACTCATCAATATACTCTGCACGATAACCCTTAACTATACAGATATCGTCAATACCAGCTTCTTTTACAGCGTCAATAACCCAACGAAGCATAGGCTTGCCTAAAACCTCGCACAGGGTCTTGGGCATTTCGCTACCCATTCGCTTGCCTTCTCCGCCGGCAAGAATAACCGCACATTTTTTCATAGTATACTACCTCTCCTGCCTGAATTCCTTTTTACGCAGTAACAGTTATATTTATTATCGCATAAATCGATAAATTTTCAAGTCATTCGGGCAAAATATCTCATCTTTGTAACTACTTAACAAATTGTCAATTTGAAATGACGAATATTGGTAACATTTTATGACAAAATAAATTTGAAAAAATATGGCATTTTTATTTAAGATTTGTTATAATACCTATTAGGCATGAGTCTGCTGAGCAGATTCAGAGCATCACAAGCAAAGCGGAGCACTCCGCTTTCGCATATTACACATTTTTTAGGAGGTTTTTAAAATGAGCCACAAGTTTGTTTACCTCTTCAAAGAGGGTAACGCAACAATGCGTGAGCTTCTCGGCGGTAAGGGTG
Source organism: Ruminococcus sp. (assembly GCA_045535605.1). Classification (GTDB taxonomy): domain Bacteria; phylum Bacillota; class Clostridia; order Oscillospirales; family Acutalibacteraceae; genus Ruminococcoides. Next base: position 375 of record JAZSLX010000119.1, on the reverse strand, counting down.
CTAACCTTGCAGAGATGACATCTCTCGGTCTGCCCGTTCCCCAGGGTTTCACAGTAACCACAGAGGCTTGCACACAGTACTATGAGGACGGTCGCAAGATCAACGATGACATCCAGGCACAGATCATGGAGTACATCGAGAAGATGGAAGAGATCACCGGCAAGAAGTTCGGCGATCTGGAGAATCCTCCCCTCGTTTCTGTTCGCTCCGGTGCTAGAGCATCCATGCCCGGTATGATGGATACAATCCTTAACCTCGGTCTTAACGAGGATGTTGTTAATGTTATGGCAGAAAAGTCCGGCAACGCACGTTGGGCTTGGGACTGCTACAGAAGATTCATCCAGATGTACTCCGACGTTGTTATGGAAGTTGGTA
>JAZSLX010000075.1:0-2044 GCA_045535605.1 Ruminococcus sp. | reverse complement strand
ACCTCTCCTCCGACTCTCTCCGTCTGTGCTTCGCACAGCCACCTGCCTCAAGAGGGAGGCTCAATAAGTCCTCCTCTCATAGAACTTTACTTTTTACTCAGTTTCTTCTGCAAAGCGGTTTTCTCGCGGTTTATTCTGTATATCTCCTCGGTTGCAAAACTGAGCTTTGTGATTACATTTTCCTTTGTGGGATAGCAGTAGAAGGAGTCATTTTCTGTGGATATATCAAAGCAGTCAAAGGGCTTGATATAGCAGTAGTCATACTCTACATGGAGGCTGTTAATCTCAAGGGGCTGACGCTGAATTCGGTATTTTTCACCATTATAGTAGCCCTCAAGGACAAAGCCCTGCTCTGCATCGTGGGTGATTTTTGCTTTGCCTAAAGGCTCAAACTTCCAGCATCTTGGCAGTGAATAAACCTCTACCTCGTCGGTGAAGGAATACTTACCGCTCTCTACCTGTGCTCTTACCTGGGACCTCTCCCACTCAAACCAATCAGGCACATGAGAAAACTCGGTTTCTCCCTCCTGTGCGGTGAGTGTGCCGTCTTCATTCAGAGTCCAGCGTTTTGAGCAAGCAGTACAGAAAAGCTCTGCACCCTGTGAGTCCATCTTAGATTCAACGCCGCAGTGGGGACAGTGATACAGCACCTTGTGGAGTCCCTCGGCACGGAATTTTTCTTTGATAAGTATGTCGTTTTCTTTCTGATACCTGTACTCGTCATACTCCATAGCAGACTTCACTGCCTCGTTAATCTCCTCCACAGACATATTCTTTATCTGCTCAGGAGTGAGAATCTGAGTAAAGGTTGTATGGTGCACAGACTTTCTCTTTTTGCGGAAGTTCCAGAATGGTGAGTGCAGGTAGTTACCCCTGTGCACAGCCACCACCACAGGAACCTTGTTCATTTTGATAAGCTTTCCAAGGGATTCGGGCAGATAAGAAAGTGTACCGCAGGGAGAGTACCTTGCCTCAGGGTACATAAAGAGGATATCTCCCCTTTTAAGCACGCGGTTAATGGACTTTATCAGGTGCAAATCAAGAGTAAACTTACGGGTACAGATTGCACCGATAAGCTCCAGAAGCCAAGGTCTGCGGTAAAAGCCGTCAATGCTTACCACGTTGTTGACCCTGTGGGGAAAGGTCGCCATAGCTGCCAGTTTAAAATCAATAAAATACATATGATTGCTAAGCACCATATATGGAGGCTTCAGCCCCTCCATATTAATCTTTTCCACCTTGTATTTTTTGTTAAGCAGACACAGCTTGCACAAAAGCCATATAAGCCACACAATAATTTTAGGCTGACGGATTGGGTACTTTGCGGTTTTGTATCTTTTTTTATTCTTATAATTTACGTCCACGTTGCTCATACTATCCCTCATTTTCACACATTTCTACTTAGATTGTAAAGGATTTGAGGGCAAAAAGCAATAGGAAGATGCGGGATTGTAAATTATTGAAATCACGCATAAAAAGTGGTATAATTACCCATCATAAATTAAAACAAATCGGAGACGGTACAATGGAAATTTTATGGATAACCTCAGGTATTCTGGGCTTTATAGCCTTGCTCATACTTATCACCTCATTCATCTGCTTTCATATGGCTTTTTACACTAACAGAAAAGAAGACACAGACCCCGAGGAATTCAGTATTCCGGATGGTAAAATATACGAGCCATACCGTGAGCAGATGGTAAACTGGATGAAAGAAGTCCGCGCTATGGAGTGCAAGGAAGTTGAGATTACATCCTTTGACGGACTTAAGCTCCGGGGTAAATACTACGAATACAAAAAGGGAGCACCCATTGAGCTTATGCTTCACGGCTACCGAGGCAATGCGGAGCGGGACTTGTGCGGCGGTGTACAAAGATGCTTTGCCCTGAAAAGAAACGTCCTCTTGGTTGACCAGCGTGCAAGCGGAAAAAGTGACGGCAACATCATCACCTTTGGCGTAAACGAAAGCAAGGATTGCCTTGCTTGGATTGACTTCATCGTAAATCACTTTGGTACTGATTCACGTATAATCCTCACAAATATC
>JAZSLX010000045.1:0-8295 GCA_045535605.1 Ruminococcus sp. | reverse complement strand
ATCAGGGCCTCTGTCAAAATAAATCTCGGAGCAAGGACCGCAGGGACCTGAGCCGTGCTCCCAGAAGTTATCCTCTTTGCCCATTCTGCACATATGAGAAGGGTCAACGCCAACCTTCTGAGTCCAGATGTCGAAGGCTTCGTCGTCATCCTCGTAAACGGAAACATAGAGAAGCTCCTTGGGCATCTCAAGAACTTCTGTGAAGAATTCCCAAGCCCATGCTGTAGCCTCAATCTTGAAGTAGTCACCGAAGGAGAAGTTACCCAGCATCTCAAAGTATGTGCCGTGACGTGCTGTGATACCAACACGCTCAATATCAGGTGTACGGATACACTTCTGACAGGTTGTAACTCTTGTTCTTGGAGGTGTAACCTCGCCTGTAAAATACTTTTTCATAGGAGCCATGCCGCTGTTGATAAGCAGAAGGCTGTTGTCGTCCTTGGGAATCAGAGGGAAGCTCGGGAGTCTGAGGCAACCTTTGCTCTCCATAAAGGAAAGGAACTTTTCTCTGAGTTCGTTAAGACCGGTCCACTTCATATAAAATCATCCTTTCAATTAATTACTGTAAAAATAAAAAACTCCTGCCCCAAATAGGGACAAGAGTAAAATCCTGCGGTACCACCCTGATTGACGCATTATAATATAACACGTCCGCTCGGTTATCTTTAACGCAGATTTACGTCGTACTCGTCGCACGAGGCTCAGGGGTGGCTGATGTTAATACCGACTTTAAGCACCTTGCAGCCTTGGGTACTCTCTCTGAAAAAGGGTATGTGAAACATCTCGTCCCGTCAACGCCAATTGCAATATCTATGGGTATTATAGCTTTTATATAAGAGATTGTCAAGTAGTTATACTCCCTCAGTCTCGCGTTGCTCGACAGCTCCCTCAGAGAGGGAGCCTTATTTACGTTTTACACGGAGGAAGGAACCTGCAGGGATTTTCTCACTGCAATAAAGCTCAAGCCTCTGCATTGGGTGAGGTGTGGAATCTACCTCTTCCCCATACTCGTTCACAATCTTCTCTGCTCTTACAGTAAAGGGGATTCCGCTTGGCGGCAAAATATCCACCTCATCACCCAGATAGAATTTATTTCGCTGAGTGATTATTCCGCCGAAGTCAGCTTCTTCCTCACAAAGAGCAACTAAGTCATAGTGGCGGATATAACCACCTGAGGAGGTGTTCTGACCGGGAGTTGTGCCAAGATAGAAGCCTGTGCTGTATTCACGGTGGCTTATCTTCTCAAGCTCTTCACGAATATTGTTGGGAGTCTTGAAATCGTCCCTCAGACCGCTTTCAAAGTATGCATCCACTGCCTGTCTGTAGGCATTGGTGGCAACTGCACTGTAGTAGGCGGTTTTGGCTCTGCCTTCAATCTTGAAACTACTGATACCAGCTTTTACAAGCTCGGGGATATAATCTATCATACACATATCCTTGGAATTATACAGGAATGTACCGCCATCCTCCTCCATAACAGGATAGAAGTTACCCTCTCTGTTTTCCTCGTACAGGTGATACTTCCATCTGCAGGGCTGTGAGCAGTCTCCGCGGTTGGGGTCTCTGCCTGTAAGGTACTCGGAGATAAGACATCTGCCTGAGAAGCTTACACACATTGCACCGTGAACAAAGCACTCAATTTCCAAATCACTGGGTATCTTTACTCGGATATCGGCTATCTCCTCAAAGGAAAGCTCACGGGCAAGTACCACTCGGTCTGCACCCATATTGTAGAAGGCTTTTGCGGTTTCGCTGTTGACGATACCTGCCTGAGTGCTTACGTGGCGGGAGGTATTGGGAGCATATTTTTTTGCAAGTTCAAACACACCCAAGTCTGCAATTATCAGAGCATCCACACCGCACTCCTCAGCATATGAGAGGAAATCCGGCAGAAGGTGAACCTGAGGCTCACGGGGCAGGACGTTGCAGGTTAAGTAGAGCTTTTTGCCCATTTTATGGGCATGCTCTACCGCTTTTGGGAGAGTAGTCTCATCAAAGTTTTTGGGAGATGTTCTCATGCCAAACTGCTGTGCACCTACATACACTGCATCTGCACCGAATCGCAGTGCGGCATGGAGTGCCTCTTCGTCTCCTGCAGGAGCAAGTATCTCGGGTTTAACAATTAATTCGTTCATTATCAGTTCAGACCTGCTTTTGATAGATTTGAAATATGGGTGCTGTAGTCGGAGGCAAAATAGGATGTAATTGTGCCGTCAGACTCTACACCATGACAGAAGTAGAGATAATCTGTATCTTCGGGTGCAATTGCAGAAATCAGGGCATCTGCACAGGGAGAGTTGATTGCACCGGGAGGCAGACCCTCTTTTTCATAGGTACCGTAGGTGCTTACAAAGTTTTCAAGCTCATCCTCTGGCACTGCATCTGCGTTTTTGTAGGGATAGTATGCTGTGGAATCCATACCCAGAGTGTGAATATCATACTGAGGGCCGTAGTCAAGACGGTTATGGATAACAGAGGAAACCTTGAACATTTCCTCAGAGTTTGCGGACTCACCCTGAACAATAGAAGCCATTGTGACAATGTCATCAAGGGTGTAATTATGCTTATCATTAATAAGTTGAGAGATAGTCACAGGCTCGCTGTAGCCCTTGACATCATACTTGGTCTCATAAACTCTTACATAGAAGTTGTCAAGGAAACGTCCGATTGTAAGGTCAGGTGCCTCGTCAACATAGAATTCGTAGGTATCGGGGAACAGATAACCCTCCAGCTTATAAACGCGATCAGGATCAGCATTAATATCAGCAAGGAATGAATAGTCCTCGTCAAACTCGTCGCTATTGCAAAGACGGAGGAACTCGTCCACATCATAAGTAACGCCTGACTCATACAGAAGATGTGCAAGGTCAAGTACATTTGTACCCTCGGTAATCTGCAGAGTTATGGTAGTCTGGCGGTTGCCTGTATACTCTAGATGGTTAAGAATTGCAAGATAATCCTTATTCTTGGGAATCTGATATACACCGGGCTCTACATCATCGGCCTTGCCCGTAATGTTGGCAAAAACAGTGAAGAAGCCTGTGGAGTTGATGACGCCTTTATCCTCAAGCTTTTTTGCAATATCAGCAACAGAATCGTCCGCTTCGATTATTATTGTAGCAGGAGTTTCATCTTCCCTTGTGATAGCAAGGAAGTCATTACTGCCGATAATGAGGAATTGAGAAGCAACAACAGAAAGGATGATTACAATTGCAATCCACGCAATACGATAGACCTTTTTGTTCTGACCCGATTTGATTCTGCGGATTTTCTTCTCCTCTTTCTTCTGACGTCTGAGCTCGCGCCTGGAGTCACGCTCTATCTGAGCACGGGTATTCTCATCTGAGAAAGAAGTAATCTCGTCAGAAAAGTCGGAGTCAGGCTGAGTTTTAGGTGCAGGGTCCTCGTCCTGAATCTGCATTCTGAACTGGTCAACTCTGCGCTGGCGGTAAAGGCGTATTTCCTCCTGATTCTGATTATCGCGGTTATCCTTATTCTCGCTCATATAAACACCTCCAAAGGTTTCATTCATATCTTATCGGCTGTGTGCCGAGCATATCTGTCTGTTACAAGCAGATCCACAGGTACATCGAAGGACTCAACAGGTAAATCCCACTTCACAAAGCTTGCGTAGCAAAGTCCTGCTGATACTCCCTTGTATGTACTGAGGAAGCGGTCATAGTACCCTCCCCCATAGCCAAGGCGCTGTCCCTGTGGGTCAAAGGTCAGTGCCGGCACAATGCAAAGGGAATCGGTAAAATCCTCAAGGAGTCTGCATTTGTCGCTGTCAGGCTCCATTATACCGAAGTAACCAACCTTCAGGTCATCCATTGATGTAATGAGATAGAAGTTCATCACACCCTGAGGCTCACACTTAGGCACAGCAACCTGCTTACCGTTTGCAAAGGCGGCATAAATGATACCTCGGGTTTCAATCTCTTGGCTTTTTGCCACATAAATAATCAGGGTATTTGCGTTCATATATTCACGGGTACAAAGCAGACGGCTTGCTATCTCAATATCAAGGCTGTGTTTGTACTCGGCGGTCATTTTATCTCTCATGGAGCGGTAATGCTGACGAAGCTTTACCTTTTCATCCTTTACCTTACTCACGGCACTGCATTGCACTTTTAAGGTCTGAGCATACTGTACTGCCTTTAAGCTCGGTTATGATAAGGGAAGCAAACTGAACAGTTGCACCGGGGCCCTTGCCTGTGATGATTCTACCATCCTGTACAGCAGGCTCATCTGAAAGCTGTGCACCTGCAAGCTCAGACTCAAATCCGGGATAGCAGGTGGCATTTCTGCCCTTCAGAAGTCCCATATGACCAAGAACAGAAGGAGCGGCACAGATAGCGAAAATGTATTTATCATTATCAGCACAGAAAGAAATAAGATTTCTTACCAGCTCACTTTCATCAAGGTTTGTTGTACCGGGCATACCACCGGGAAGGAATACACCCTCAAGCTCAGCTGTGCCGGTATCTGTAATGTGCATATCAGCTGTAACGGGGATATTGTGAGCACCTGTTACAGTGAGTTTTTTATCCTCTGTGACAGCTACAGTTTTCATATCAATACCTGCACGGCGAAGCATATCCACTGTGGTGATAGCTTCTATTTCTTCAAAACCTGTTGCTAAAAAACAATAGAACATATTATGTCCTCCTGATATATTTATGAATCAATCCTCAAGAAATACGCAAGCGGTCTCGTAAACCTTCTGAGCAATTTCCTCTATAGTGTAGGGGTTTTCTCCGTCACTGCAATTAATAACTGTCCAGCCCTGACTATCTGCTGCATAGAGAGCACTCTCACGGCAGGCGTTGAGGAAGACTACGTCCTTTTCGTGCAAATCTTTTTTGGACTCGTCACTGTTATATCTGCCTGACATAAGCTTCTGAGAAATATCAGTAGGCATATCAAGATAGATAACACCTGAAGGCTTGGGAAGTCCAAGCTTGTCATATTCAAAATCTGAAAGCCAATTAAGGAATGAATCCCACTCATCTTTTGGAAGCTTTGCAGGCATATAAATCATATTCGATGTTACATATCTGTCAAGGACAAAGACAGTACCATTCTCATAATCCTGTTTCCAGTCCTTAAGGAAGCTTGCAACTCTGTCCACAGCATAGAATGAGGCTGCGGCATAGGAGTTGACACAGGCGGCATTGCTGCCGAATTCGCCGTCTAAGTACATTCTTACAGGAAATGACGCAGGGCTTTCATAATCGGGGAAAGAAATTTTTCTCACTTTGTACTGCTGAGATAATTTCTCCATAAGAATTTTAGACTGAGTACCCTTGCCTGAGCCATCAAGTCCCTCTATTACTATTATACGTCCTTTTTTGTTCTGATTATTTTCCATATCCGTATTTTTCTCTGACTTCCTTAATTTTTCCGCAGGTCATAGCACCCTCGGGACAGGCACCGCGCATACAGGAGGGACCGCTCTTTGCAAAGATATTGGGAGCAACCTCCTTGCAGATTAAAAGCATCTGCTCTGCTACTTCTCTGATCTCCCACTGAGCACGGTTGCAACAGCGGTGAGCAAAGAAATTCTCAAGGCTTCTTGCGTTGAAGGTACATACAATCTTTGTGGTACAGGCATTGGGGAGAATATAGCGGGCATCCTCGTTGGCTTTCTTGATGAAAGCAGAGCACTGGGCTTTGTTGTCTGCCTTGAAGGCTTCGATAACCTCAGCGTCACTGCCTGTATATTCTTTATCTGTAAACTCGCGGATATACTTAACTGCCAGAGCATCACGGATGTCGGAATAAGCCTGCATCTGCAAATCAATAACACGGTTATAAACATCACTGCAGTGCTCGTCCTCCGAAATCTCAGGAGGGGTTACAAACTCAAAACTGTTGCCGTCAACATATCTCTGGGACTGCTGGCTGTAGGAGGCAATACGATGGCGCACAAGCTGATGTGAGCAAGCACGTGAGATACCCTCGATACCAAAGGTGAAAGAGGCATGCTCAGTGGGACTTGCATGACCCATATCTGAGAGCATCTTTACAAAGGAAGCTGTTTTCTCCTCTGTGAGTCCGTCACGGATATTCTCAATACCTGATGGTGAATAGCACAGCTTTGCCGCTGCGGCTACTATCTCCTCAGGGCTTGGAGTATGTGCAAGAAGTGTTACCTTTATAGCCATAATATCCCTCTCCTTTTATATAAAAAATCTGTATGCAATTTGAAAACCCATACACTTATCCATTATTAATTGGTATTATATCATAATATGTAATAAAAATCAAGAAAAGGCAACAGTATGATTTCTCACACTGCTGCCCTTCTGCGCCCCATTATTTAATATTATTCTTCTGTGTTTTTTGCTTGTGCTTCCCTGTTGTCTGTATCTTCACAGTTTTCTGTATCAGCTTTATCCTGTATCTGCGCAAGCACACTGCGAAGCTTCTTGGGCAAAGGAATAAGTCCGTCTGCGTTTTCGAGGATTGAGAAACCCTCGTTTGCTATAAAGAAAAGGACAGTTACCTCTCTTAAGGGTACACCCTCAGGCAAAAGATGCTGAAGTGTTACCGACAAACCGATTACAAGCAGAGCAAGGAATTTTTTCAGTATTCCTCTGAATCCCACCTTGCTTGAGAGCTTCTTCTGATATATTGCCTTTGCAACACCTGTCAGGTAATCTATTATCATCAGCGTAATATGGCAGATAATCAGCTCATCCCAACCCCCAAGAAACCAAGCAATAAAACCTCCTAAACCTGCAATTACGGAGGTTATTGTTATCTTCTGCAGCGAGATACTGCCAACAAAGGATGCAATTAACTTTGAAAACATATTATTCTATTCCTGCTACTTTTTTCTGAATTTCTGTGGCATCTTTAATATCCACCACGCCGTCACCGTTTATATCCCCTGCTACTCTGTCTGTAAGTGCCTTGATTTTATCTGTGAGAGCTGTATCAAGCTCTGTCAGGAACTTAATATCTACAGCAGATGTAGGATTGCTGTAGCCAAGATACACTCTTGCTTCTATAACAGCTGCATTGGTGAGCTTGCCTTTTTTATTATCAATAGGCTTTACAAAGGTTTTTACTATACCAAGGCTGTATGCCTGACGAAGCAGTGCCTGTAATCCTGCAGTATCTAAAACTGCTTCGGGCTCAGTCGGTTTATCAGGAACTGTAGTCTTTGTCTTTATAATATCCGCATTATAAATCACATTCATATCTACGTTACCTGTAATACCGTTTACCTTGCCTGTGGATGAATACTGCCAGATATCGCAATCAAGCTGAGGCTCCACATAATACTGAGCCATCCAGACAGGATAGAGCTTTCTGAGAGCAGTGTAGTCAAGATAGTTTGTAAGCCAGTTAAGGTTACTGTATATACCTGCTCTAAAGCCTGCCTTTATAACAGTATCACAAAACGCCTTTGCCATTTCGGTGAGAGTTGTCTTGCCAAGCTTTGTCATAGAGCTTTCCTCCATATCAAAGAACACAGGCATCTCAAGGATCTTACCTTTGAGCACAGCAAGACAGGCGTTTGCCTCTTTCACGGCGTCAGCCTTATCCACTGCATAAGAGTACCAGTACACGCCAAGCTTCACACCGGCAGCCTTTGCATTCTTATAGTTCACCTCAAAGGTTTTATCCTTCTGAGTTGAGCTTCTGCCAAAGCCTGCACGAAATATGGCATGGCCAAAGCCTGCCGCCTTTACTTTTTTCCAATCTATAGTTCCCTGCCATTCGGAAACATCGATACATTTAATTTCAGCCATTGTTTACCTCCTTCACATCAAATTCTTCAAAAGCTTCCAATGGTATATCTGATTCAGAAACTACCTGAACTTTTGAAAAATCATATTCTGCCAGAAGCACCACAACAGGTTTATATTCAAACTCAGAGTGCTCAGGCAGATGAATAAAAAAACCATCATCTGCTTTTATCATAAAGCTTCTGCCACCCGCTTTAGGAGTTACAGAAACATTCTTGATTTCATATACCATCATATACACCTTCCTTATGCAACGTTCCAGTTTTTCTGAGCAATAACGGTCAGCTGTTCATCTGTGAGCTTTGCAATAACATCCGCATGGAAAGTAAGGGTCTGGGCGGTACTACCTGTCAGGTCTGCAAGTCCATCTATAACACTCTGTATAGTTTTATCATCAAGCACACTGCTTCGCCCTAAATTGAAACCTACCTTTATAGTGTTAGGAACAACACGAAAACTCTGAAGCTTGTTGCAATAATTAAATGCACCGCTAATACTTGTCGCAGACGAAAAATTAATGGGATTTCCGTCTATT
>JAZSLX010000134.1:0-4625 GCA_045535605.1 Ruminococcus sp. | reverse complement strand
ATCCCTTGAGGTGCTGGTCAATGGGACGAAGTCCGAAATTACAGCCGCCGGGAAGCGCAACCTTTGCATTGTGGAATCTGCCGATAAGAGCACCAAGGAGATAGTAAGAAGCTCTCATTCCGCGGACTGCATCATCAGTTGCCTCATAGGTTCTGATGGGTCTGGGATCTATATCAAGTGTATGTTTATCTATTCTCTTTACATTAGCGCCCAGGTTCTGAAGAATTCTGGCGATAAGATTAACGTCGCTGATGTTGGGTACGTTCTCTATACGGCAGGGCTCGTCACAAAGAATTGTAGCAGGAATAATTGCAACTGCTGCATTCTTGGCGCCACTGATGGTAACCTCTCCAACAAGAGGCTTACCTCCGTTAATTATATATTTTTCCAAATCTGCACACTCCGATAATTAAGTAATTAGGGGATACACACGGTTTGTAGTTATTGTTTGTATCAAAAAATAAACTAAACACAAAAGCCTGCAAAACCCAAAGAAAAAGTCCGCCAGTTCAAGGGAATTTTTCCGATTTTAGCTTTGTAAGTATTATACAAAAGGAAAGTTGCGAATTTATATGATTTAACCATTATCTCGCATTCAAATAATAATACAGAACGACGTCAATGTCAACCGATATTTTGAATTGTAACCTTTTTTCGGCAATCTTTCTCTGTCTTTAGGAACATACATTCGCTTTTGGTGAATATTTGACAATCGTTTTTGCAAAATTTGCCATATATTTACCTAAGCTTATCCACCCACCACAATATGTAGGTGGCACTCTGTGCAGTATGTACAAGTAAAAAAGGTTACAAAATCAGAATGTGCTCCAGTATTTCTTATCAAGTGTGCGGTACTGCACCGCCTCAAGGACGTGGTCCGCGCGGATAATCTCACTACCATCTAAGTCTGCAATGGTACGGGACACCTTCAGCACCCTGTCATAAGCACGTGCAGAAAGCCCCAGCTTATCAAAAGCACTTCTCAGTACCTCCTGTGCCTTATCGTCAGTGACACAAACCTTGCGTAGTAAATCGGGAGTAATACGTGCGTTGCAGGTGACTCCTGTGTCCTCAAACCTTTCATTCTGGATTGCCCTTGCCTTGTCCACACGCTCTTTGATTTTTGCAGATGGCTCTGCTCCTGAGTAGGAGCTCAGCTCCTCATACTCCACAGCAGGTACCTCAACGTGAATGTCGATTCTGTCAAGCAAGGGACCTGACACCCTGCCCAGATATTTATGGATTGCGTTTTCAGAGCAGGTGCACTTTTTGCGGGAATGTCCGTAGTATCCGCAGGGACAGGGATTCATGGCGGCAACCAGCAATACAGAGCAAGGGTAGCTTACAGTAGAATGTACTCGCGACACAGTAACCCTGCCGTCCTCCATAGGCTGACGGAGCACCTCCAGTGCTGTCCGTGAAAACTCAGGAAGCTCATCAAGGAACAGCACACCGTTATGTGCAAGGGACACCTCACCGGGCTTGGGAATAGTGCCTCCTCCTGAAAGGCCCACAGAAGAAACTGTGTGGTGAGGATTGCGGAAGGGCCGCTCAGAAATAAGGGACTGACCCTTTGTAAGAAAGCCTGCAATTGAATGAATTTTTGAAGCCTCTATTCTTTCCTCAAAGGTCATATCGGGAAGTATGGAAGGCAGACGCTTTGCGAGCATACTCTTGCCCGAACCGGGAGGACCTATGAGGAGTACATTGTGACCTCCGGCGGCGGCAACCTCCAGTGCTCTTTTTGCTTCATACTGACCCTTTACCTGAGAAAAATCAGGCATAAAGCCATGAGTGATTAAAGTTTCGGGTGCAGTTGCAGGGGCTATGAGTCTTCTGCCCTGCAGATGCTCCACAAGCTCGGGCACTGTGCGTACAGGATAAACCTCTATTCCCTCTACCACAGCACCCTCGGCACTGTCCTCAAAGGGAACAAACAGCTTCTTTATTCCTGCCTCCTTTGCCTTGATAGCCATAGGAAGCACACCATTTACTGAACGCACCTCACCTGACAGGGAAAGCTCACCTATGAACGCACAATCTGAAAGAGGTGCAGATATCTGAGATGTGGCGTGCATAATTGAAATGAGTATAGGCAGGTCGTATAAGGGTCCTGCTTTCTTTATATCGGCAGGTGCAAGGTTTACAGTTATCCGTGACACAGGGAAACCGTAACCGCAATTGTGCATTGCGGTGCGTACTCTGTCGCGGCTTTCTCTTACTGCCGCATCAGGTAAGCCCACTATATCAAATGCCGACATTCCCCCTGACACATCAGCCTCAACCTCAACCATATATCCGTCCATTCCGAAAAGTCCCACGCTGTTGCATTTTACTACCATACACACCGCTCTCCTTATATAAAAAGTCAGAATTTATGCTTATTCAAATACAAGCTCGTACATAATCCGACACAAGTTCTGTGTTATTCTATGATTATACCACCTATTACCATTATTATCCATACAAAAAATCAGCACCGAATTTAGCAATTTTGTCTAAATTATGGGAAAAAGTAACCAAAAATTACGTTTGTTGATTGACTCATCGTTTTTATTAATGTAAACTAATAATGTATTATAGTATTTGAGAGGTATATCATTGGAAGGTTTCAAAGCACCTCAGGACTTTGTATCCTGTTGCGACCCTGAGCTTGCAGGGTATGTGAGGGCAGGAATTCAACCCGCCTTTGAGGAAATGGCAAGAAGATATAAGGGTCTTATCGGTTACTTTGCAAGTCAGTATTCAGCCGCAGGGTTAGACCGTGCAGACTTTATGCAGGAGGGACTGATGGCTCTCCTGTCTGCCTGCAAAACCTACGATGAAAACAAAAAGGCAAACTTCCGCAATTATGCAGGAGTCTGCATAAATAACCGCTTTATGTCTCTTATACGCAAGGCAAACGTAAAGAGTGCTATACCAAATGACTCCATAGTTTCTTTTGAGGATATTGAGCCCTCAGACCATAACCTTGGAAACCCCGAAAACCTTATACTGGAGCAGGAAAGCTCACGCACTCTTGTAACCCTTATACGTGAGGCCCTGTCTCCTCTTGAACTTTCGGTTTTAAAGCTTTATCTTCAGGGCCTTTCCTACATACAAATTGCTCAGAAGCTCAGCATATCCACAAAGGCCGTGGACAACGCAATGCAACGCATAAGGCGCAAAATCCTGAACGGTATGGACAGGATATAATACAAATTCACAAAAGCGTTAACAGGTAATTTGTCCCGAAGGCGCAAAACGTCAACAGGGATAAAAATATTATTATTTTCCAAAGCGAGGTAAAACCCATGTACGAAGACAAGACCATCATTTGCAAGGAATGCGGCGAGGAGTTTATTTTCTCCGCAGGAGAGCAGGAATTCTACGCAGAAAAGGGACTTGCAAATGAGCCTCAGCGCTGCAAAGCCTGCAGAGCAGCTCGCAAGAACGCAGCAAGACCTGCAAGAGAGAGACATCCCATCACATGTGCTGACTGCGGTGCTGAGGATTCTGTTCCTTTCACTCCCATGGAGGGCAAGGACTACTACTGCAGAGCATGCCTGGATAAGAGAAGAGGCACAGACGCAGAATAATTCTTCGGACATAGATTCGGATATATATTTTGTGATGAACTCCCAAGGTTTACTTGGGAGTTTTCTGTTTTTGCAGGGGGCAAAAATCGGGTGGAGCAAGCCCCACCTCTACATTCACATCAAAAATCTTTACACAAAACCTTTTCTTTACTTCCTCAGTCAGTCTGACGACTGACAGCTCCCTCCCTGAGGGAGCCTGAAAAAAACTGTGGATTTTTGTATCTTGGAGTGTTATAATTATTTTGTACACTGACAAATCAGTTTTAAATTTCATTTCGGAGGTTTTTACTATGACTATCACAAAAGATTCCATTATCGGCGATGTACTGGATATGTATCCTGAAACAGCAGAACATTTCTTTGCTATCGGTATGCACTGCCTTGGCTGTCCTGCCGCAAGAGGCGAGACAATCGAGGAGGCTTGTCAGGTGCACGGCACAAATGCTGAGGAGCTTGTAGCTAAGCTCAACGAAGCTATCGGTGCATAATTTATGCAAACCCCTTTTTCACTTGATTCAAGACTTTCACTTTGCGCCGATTTCGTTCGAGTCGGCGCAAAGCTTGCAGATATAGGTACTGACCACGCATATCTGCCTGTTCACCTTGTACTTTCAGGCAGGATTGAGTCTGCTATTGCGGCGGATATAAATCCCGAGCCCTTAAACCGAGGCAGACAGACTATTGAAAAATACGATGTTCAGGATAAGGTATCAACCCGCCTATGCAACGGACTTGAGGGTATCTCTCCAGATGAGGTCACAGACATTGTGATTGCAGGTATGGGTGCCGATACAATTATCGGCATTATATCCTGCGCTCAGTGGCTCAAGGACAAGAGCAAACGTCTTATCCTCCAGCCTATGACAAAGAGCGAGCGTGTTATAAAATACCTTTATGACTCTGGCTTTGAAATATTGGAGCAAAGAGGCTGTATTGCCGAGGGCAAGCCCTACTGTGTGATGTGCATTGAATACACAGGTCACACAAGCCCCTGCACAGAGCTTTTTACCTACACAGGTAAACTCCACCCCGAGCTTTATGAAGAGG
>JAZSLX010000027.1:0-17327 GCA_045535605.1 Ruminococcus sp. | reverse complement strand
GGGCATGAATTGGCTTCACCATGAATAGCTCTTTGAGCATGAATTGTGCCTTGTTGCACATTAACTCACTGAAGAACGAGGAATAACTATGAGTAACGAAAAGAAAAAACCCAGTTTTTCTGCTATACTTATGTACTGCATTATCGGTGTGGCGTTGCTGATTTGTGCAGTGTGCTTTGCCCTGTACTATACAGAGATACTGCATATCCCTGTACTGCTGTGGGTTGGAATCACCTGCTTTACTATTATGTATCACCTGTGGATGAGGCTTATAATGGGCAATGTGTCTAAGCTTTTCAAGGTGAGTTACAAGAGCTGGTGGTTTAAAGAAAAGTCCTATGAATCAGGGCTTTACAGCCTCCTCAGGGTGAAAAACTGGAAGGGCAAGGCACTTACATATAATCCTGAGCTTTATGATGTGAAAAACCGAACTCTCACTCAGATTGCAGACACCACTGCAATGAGTGAGCTTGACCACTGGATAAACGTGGGGATTTCTTCCACTACCCTTTTGTTTGGACTTATCTGGGGACAGCTCTGGATTTTTGCCCTCACTGCATTTTTGGCATCACTCTTTGACTCTCAGTTTATAATTATCCAGCGGTACAACCGACCCAGACTCATAAAACTCATAGACAGACAAAACAGGAAATCCCCTGTTACTACAGGTTAAGGTATATGAAAAAATCCACCATATATAAAACTGCTCAGGTTGCCCTGATGGCAGTGTTCATCGCAGTCTGTGCATGGATAACCATTCCCTCCCCTGTGCCCTTTACCATGCAGACCTTCGGTGTTTATCTGACACTTCTGCTCCTAGGCGGCAAGCGGGGCACCTGCTCCATTTTGCTGTACATTCTGCTGGGAGCTGTGGGTATCCCTGTGTTCTCTGCCTTCGGCTCAGGAATAGGATATCTTCTTGGGCCCACAGGGGGATATATCTTCGGCTTTATCCTTCTGGGAGTTTTCTATATACTGACAGAAAAGCTCCTGAAAAAAGCCTCATACTCACTTATAACTCTGGGCATTGGCACCTTGCTCTGTTACATCACCGGCACTGTGTGGTTTACCCTGAGCACCGACACATCTCTCACCCAGGCGTTGTTTCTTTGCACCCTGCCCTATGTTATCCCTGACGCCTTAAAGCTTTTTGTAGCCTTGCAGGTATCTGAAAAGCTCAGGAAAATCAACATTCTCAACATCGAATAAAACAACAAGGACGATAGTATAATGAAAATACTAAAGCATTTCAACACCATAACCAAACACCGCCACAAGGTAATTTCCCACTGCTTCAAGGCAGGAATAGGTTGGCAGGGTTTATTTCACGATTTATCTAAATATTCTCCTGTGGAATTTTTCACAGGTGCCAGATACTATCAGGGCACCAAAAGCCCCAACGAGGAGGAACGTGCACGCTACGGCTACTCCAAAACATAAATACACCACAAAGGCAGAAACCGCCACCACTTTGAATACTGGACAGACTATAACCCTGTAAGACGTGTGGTAGAGCCTGTTGAGATGCCCTTTAACTACGTGGCGGAAATGTTCTGCGACAGAGTTGCCGCAAGCAAGATTTACAACGGCAAGAATTACAAGGACACAGACCCCCTCAACTACTTTCTCAAGGCAAAGGCTACCAGATTTATTCACCCAAAAACCTCTGACCAGCTTGAGGAGATTCTGCGTCTGCTCGCTGAAAAAGGCGAAAAAGAAACCTTCTCTTACCTTAAAGCCAAGGTAAAGGAATACAAAAAACATCAGAAGAAAAAGGCATAAAACCTACCGAATCCTACACAATTCGTTGACAAACCTCCTCCTTTGCGATAGAATATATTTTCCTACGATTTATCAGGGAGTGATAATAATGAAAATTCTGCGTTATACGCTTACTCTTATACTCTGCCTGCTGATGACACTTACCTGTGTGTTTACGGCTTCGGCAGAAAATATAAAATACGACCTCAAGGACCTTAAGATGACCATATCCGTCCCCGACTCCATGGCTGTTAAAACAAGAGAAAACAGCTCCGATCTGGCGGACACAATCTATCTTGAGGCAACAAATGCCGACACATCCCTTACAATCTCCATTGCTATGATAAAGAACGAAAAAACTCAGGAGATTTACAGCTTTGAGAATATGCCCTACTCTACCTTAGAGGACTACAAGGAGCAGATTCTTGATAACGACGGCTACATAGAATGTAAGGACGGCACCTACGGCGGTGTTCCCTTCCTTGATTTTTCTCAGAAGTACACCACTGAGGCAGGTGTAGAGATTTACGGCAAACAGAGCGTCACCCTTGTAAACGGTATGAGTATCTCTATCACCTCTCAGTCTGCAGGCGACAGCTTTACATCCGACGAGCTTAATCTTATCAAGGGCTGTCTTGACAGCATAAAGTTTAATTATGTGAGGACAGAGGAGGCAGGCTCAAACCTCTGGAAGGTAATCCTCTGGATTGTTATAGTCCTTGTTGTCCTTGCAATTGCTTTCTTTGTTTTCTCATACTATATGGGCAAGCGCAGTGCTGAGAAAAAGCGTGCTGCCCTCAAAGAAAGACGCAGAAAAGCCGACTACGATGTGCTGAGTAACGCAGAAAACGCAAAGAAAGCTCAGGAATCCTCAGGTAAGGTAAGCGGCTACAAAACAAGCGCTGACTACTTTGACAAGGGCTTTAACAGGGCAGAAAATACACAAAGAACTCCTGCACAGCCTGCAGAGCCTACTGCACCCTCTGCAACACAAAAGGCTGTCCGCTCCACAAAGAAGGCTTTTACTCACGTGGGCTACTTCTTCAGCAATATGAAGCGTGAGATAAACAAGAGTAAAAAGGCAAAAAGCAAAAAAGCAGGTAGCAAATCAAAGCCCTACGCCAAAAAACGCACAAAGAGCAGAGATTACGATGTTTTCAGCGATAAATAAACCCTGAAAAATCGGTAATATATACAATATTTCACAGGAGCTGTCAAGTATTTTTTGACGGCTCTTTTTATTCTTTTACTTGACTAAATTTTCACAAAGGTCTATAATATATTCTATTATTATATAATCTATAATACATCAAATTTAGCACGGCTTCATACACCGCTGTGCAAAATACGAAAGGGTGTCAGTTTATGTCAAGAGTTTACAATTTTTCCGCAGGTCCTTCTGTTCTGCCTGAGTCCGTTCTTAAGACCGCAGCAGACGATATGATGGATTACAAGGGCAGCGGCCAGTCCGTTATGGAGATGTCTCACCGTAGCAAGGTATACGACGGCATCATCAAAGAGGCAGAGGCTCTTCTGCGTGAGGTTATGGAAATCCCCGATAACTACAAGGTTCTTTTCCTTCAGGGCGGTGCTTCCTCTCAGTTCGCTATGATTCCTTTAAACCTTATGACAAAGTCAGGTAAGGCTGACTACGTTGTTACAGGTCAGTGGGCTAAGAAGGCTGCTAAAGAGGCTGCTCGCTACGGCAATGTAAACATCGTTGCTTCCTCTGAGGATAAGACCTTCTCCTATATCCCCAAGCTGGATAAATCCACATTCACTCCCGATGCAGACTACTTCCACATCTGCATGAACAACACAATCTACGGCACAGTTTACCACGAGCTTCCTGACACAGGCGATGTTCCCCTGGTTGCTGATATTTCTTCCTGCATTCTCTCCCGCAAGATTGACGTAAGCAAGTTCGGCGTACTCTATGCAGGTGCTCAGAAGAACATGGCTCCCGCAGGCCTTACTGTTGTAATCATCCGTGAGGACCTTATCGGCAATGCTCAGGAGATTACTCCCACAATGTTCAACTATCAGACACATGCTGATAACGATTCTATGTTCAACACACCTCCCTGCTACACCATCTACATGGCTAAGCTGGTTCTTGAGTGGGTTAAGAACGAAATCGGCGGTCTTGACAAGATGTATGAGCTCAACCAGAAGAAGGCTGACCTTCTGTACAACTTCCTTGACAGCTCCAAGCTCTTCAAGGGCACAGTTGTTCCTGAGGACCGTTCTCTCATGAATGTTCCATTTATTACAGGTGACAGTGACCTTGACGCAGAGTTCATCAAGGCTTGCACAGAGGCAGGCATTGTAAACATCAAGGGCCACCGCTCTGTTGGCGGTATGCGTGCTTCCATCTACAACGCTATGCCTATCGAGGGCGTTGAGAAGCTTATCGAGGTTATGAAGGAGTTTGAAGCAAGCCATGTATAATATTCTTACACTTACCAAAATCGCCGCTATCGGCACAGACCGCTTAGGTGCTAACTACACCATCAGCGACAACGCAGAAAATCCCGATGCAGTCCTCGTTCGTTCTGCATCCATGCACGATATGGAAATGCCTGAGAGCCTTCTTGCAATTGCAAGAGCAGGTGCAGGCACAAACAACATCCCCGTTGACACTTGCGCTGAGAAGGGTATCGTTGTATTCAACACTCCCGGTGCAAACGCAAACGCAGTTAAAGAGCTTGTTATTGCAGGTCTTTTCATGGCTTCCCGTGACATCACAGGCGGTATCGACTGGGCAAAGGGCCTCAAGGGCAAGGGTGCTGAAGTAGGCAAGCTGGTAGAAAAAGGCAAGAGCCAGTTCGTAGGTCCTGAGATTATGGGCAAAAAGCTTGGCGTTATCGGCCTTGGCGCAATCGGTATTCTGGTTGCTAATGCTGCTGTAGCTCTTGGCATGGACGTTTACGGCTATGACCCCTTCCTCTCTGTTGACGCTGCTTGGAAGCTCAACAAGAACATCCGTCACGCCACAAGCACAGAGGAAATCTTCAAGGAGTGCGACTACATCACAGTTCACATTCCTCTTAACGATAAGACAAAGCACACAATCAACGCTGACACACTGGCTATTATGAAAGACGGTGTCCGCATTCTCAACTACTCCCGTGACGGTCTGGTTGACTCTCAGGCTCTCCTTGAGGCTATCAAATCCGGCAAGGTAGCAAAGTACGTTACAGACTTTGCAACAGACGATATCCTCTGCGAGGAGAACGTTATCTGCATGCCTCACCTTGGTGCTTCCACACCTGAGAGCGAGGACAACTGTGCTGTTATGGCTGCAGACGAAATCAAGGATTACCTTGAGAACGGTAACATTGTAAACTCCGTAAACTTCCCCAACCTTAAGATGGCAAGAAGCGGTGACACACGTTTCTGTATTCTCCACTACAACAAGCCCAATGTTATTGCTACTATCACAAACACACTGGCTGCTCAGGGCGCTAACATTGACAACATGGAGAGCAAGAGCCGCGGCAACTACGGCTACATGGTAATTGACGTTACAGGTGCAACCGAGAACGTTAAGGCTGCTACAGAAGCTCTTGAGGACGTTATCAGAGTAAGAGTTATTGAGTAATCTTTAGCAAATACATACACACATCAACCTGCGTTGGATTTATTCTGACGCAGGTTTTTTGCTTATAGGGAGATATCCTGCAAAGCTTCTCTATCCGTTTTATGATTTGACACCTTGTGTCATGAATTGATGCAATTGCATCATGAGTTCTCCCTTTGCTCCATGATTTGAATTGCCCATAAAATGTGCCGTATGGCATAATTCATGCTCAAAGAGCTATTCATGGCTAAATCCAAATCATGCCTGAAAGGCAATTCATTAATAATTCTAATCAAACATACTGTACTTCTCATATGCTTCAAGGTCGAAGCTGCTGGGCTCTCCACGAGGCTCACTGTCATATGCACCCTCCTGCACCCTGAGAAAGTTATCCTCCCGTATAAGCCAGTCAAAGTTTGCTTTCCAACCGTTTTTGCCCATACCGCACAGAAAATCACACCCCTGAGCCTTTCTGAACACTTCTGTTATCTGCTCCCGAGTATATTTTTTAAGCAACAGGGATATACACTCTTTTCTGCTCTGAGTCAAAGAGCGCACCTGCGGTAGAGATGTGCAGATACTATTATACAAATCAAAAATTTTTTCACACACACCGTCAGACGCACTCCTTTCAAAGCATTTTCCGCCTGTACTTCCCTTATGTATACTGTCCTTGCCTATACTGTCCTTACCTGTACTATCCTTGTCTGTCCTATCCTTACCTATACTGTCCTTACCTATCCTAACCTGTGTATCCGGATTGGATACAGAAATATCCTCTGCCTCTGACTTTTCCTCAGAAGGAGGGTACATCATAGCCTTTTCCTTGCGATAAACACTGGGCTTGTACCTGTCCTTCTGGATATAGTTATTTACCTTCCAGTGAACTATAGCCACAACTCCGCTGTCAAACAACCTGATGTACCCCTTATCTGCCAGCAACTGAAGCTCCTCCTCACCGCCACCCAGCAAACGCAGTATTCCCCTTGCATTGCCCAGAAATCCGTCATCATCCGCCTGCATTGCCAGATGAAAGTATACCGACTGAGCAGAAAAAGGCATATTTGTAAAAACGTCACTGCCAACTACGGACTTAGCAAACATTCTTCGCTCCGCCATATACACACCTCCTTTTTTGTCTGTTTACAGAGCAACTGAAAACCGCTCTCTACCAATTCCACATATAGAAACAATAATTGCATAAAAGAATGCAATTTTCAGAAAAAAATTTTCGTAGGCGATGTTTTATGATTTGACACCTTGTGTCATGAATTGATGCAATTGCATCATGAATTCTCGCTTCGCTCCATGATTTGAATTGCCCGGAAAATGTGCCGTATGGCACAATTCATGCCTAAAAAGCTATTCATGGAGAATCCAAATCATGCCTGAAAGGCAATTCATTAAATCTCTTGCTTTGTAAACAAGAGATTTAAAGCCTTGACACCCTAAAAAATTAGGTGTAAAATTAATTAGTTAAGAGTAGATTTATTCATACTCTTGCATACTATAAAAATATTGAGAGGTGAAAGTTAATGGACGCAGGAAGTAGTACCGGCACTGTTCCCGGGCGAAGTTGCACTTATTTTATATACCGCAGCACTGCTGCGTACATTACCTTTGCACTTTAATTCCCCGGAAACCGTGTCTTTTACTTCTTTCTAACTAATTAACTTAGGAGGAAAAGACTATGGAAAGGAATTATGTAACTGTCGATGTTACCATCGGCAAGCTCCTTGATGAGAAAAAGTACAAAACTCTCAAGGACATCCTCAGCACTATGAATGCATACGACATTGCGGTGCTTTTAGAGGATATGCACGACTCAAAAATTCAGCTTTTGTTCCGAATGCTTCCCAAAGAGCTGGCGGCTGATGTTTTCGTTGAAATGGACGAGGACACTCAGGAGTTCCTTATCAAGGGATTTTCGGACGCAGAGCTTAAGGATGTTGTTGACGAGCTGTCTGCTGACGACGCCGTTGACATTATCGAGGAAATGCCTGCAAATGTTGTAAAACGTATTCTCAGACAGGCTGACCCCGAAACCCGTAAACAAATCAACGAACTGCTGAAGTACCCTGATGACTGCGCAGGCTCCATTATGACAACGGAGTTTGTATCCCTGCGACCTGATATGACCGTAGAGGAAGCAATCAAGCGTATCCGCCGTACAGGTGTTGACAAGGAGACTATCTACACCTGCTACGTTGTAGGCAAGGACTCAAAGCTCATCGGTATCACCACCATCAAAGACCTGCTCCTTGCAGAGGAGGACGATGTTATTGAGTCGTTGATGGAGACCAACGTTATCTCTGTTAACACTCTTGACGACCAGGAGCTTGTTGCTCAGGCTATTAACAACTACGACTTCCTTGCACTTCCTGTTGTTGATACAGAGGGACGTCTTGTTGGTATCGTTACAGTTGACGATGCTGTGGACGTTATGGTTGAGGAGACCACAGAAGATATCCAGAAGATGGCGGCTATCGGTTCAACCGACAAGCCCTATCCCAAGGTTGGTGTCTTTGAGACTCTCTGGCAGCGTGTTCCTTGGTTATTATTACTTATGATATCTTCCACATTCACAGGCATAATAATTGCAAGCTATGAAGGAAGATTGGAAAGTGCACTTATTCTTACTGCCTTTATCCCCATGCTCATGGGTACAGGCGGTAACGCAGGCAGCCAGTCATCTGTTACCATAATCCGAAGCCTTTCTCTGGACGAGATTGAGTTCAAGGACATCTTCTGGGTTATCTTCAAGGAATGCCGTGTTTCCATACTGGCAGGTCTTATCCTCGGTGTTGTAAACTTCGGCAAGGTGCTCCTTATTGACGGCTGGCTCCTTAACAACGACGAAATCAACGTGTGGATTTCACTTGTTGTAAGCCTTACCCTTGTGGTGACAATCATTGTGGCAAAGATAATCGGCTGTTCTCTGCCTATGATTGCAAAGAAAATGAAGCTTGACCCTGCTGTTATGGCGAGCCCTTTCATCACCACAATCGTTGACGTTGTTTCCCTGCTTGTATACTTCTGGATAGCCTCTTCAATACTTAATATTTAAGAAGGTCGTCCCTTTGAAAAAAACAATAATTTTACTTTTCATCGCCGCAGCGACTACTATTCTCAGTCTCTGCGGTGTGTTTTTTTATCAGAACCTCAGCAATACAAAGCCTGTGACCGCTCCGGTGCAGGACTCAACTCAGGGAGAAGATTTTTCCTTTCAGAGAGCACAGGAGTATATCGAGCTGTGCGCCCTTGCCTACGACGAGGTTATGCTCAGAGAGAGCATGCGACTCCTTGGATTCTCACACTTCAAATACGCTTGCCGTAATCAGTCCTCACCCTTTGGCAGTGGCATTGCCTTTGGTATAGCATCAAAGCAGGAGCAGGGCAAGACAAGGGTTTTAGCTGTATTCAGGGGCACAAACGGGGGGGAATGGTACTCAAACTTCAGTATCGGCGAAGACAAGGAGCACGCAGGGTTTTCTGCCGCTACTGACTTTGCACTGGGTGAAGCAGAAAAATATATTAATAATCTCGGCACAGAAAAAGACAAGGTAGAGGTAATCATCACAGGCCACTCACGGGGCGGAGCGGTTGCAAATCTTCTGGCAAAGAGAATGCTTACTTCCAATGAATACAAAAGTGTCACCGCCTACACCTTTGCCTGTCCCAACACCACCACAGCCAAGGACGCAAATTCCCCTTTGTATAAAAGCATATACAACATTGTAAATCCTGAGGACTTTATCTGCTATATTCCCCTTTCGCAGTGGGGCTACACCAAGTACGGCACTACAATAGAATTTATGCGGAATACTCAGGAGGGCTATGAGGAAAAATATGCACTTATGCAGGAGAGCTTTGAAGCCCTCACAGGCTATGCCCACACAGGCTACCCCATGGGAGCTGAAGATGTTGAAACCTTTCTCAGCACTGCGGCACAGATTGCGCCCACCATATCGGACTATTACAACAAGGAGCTGACGGTTACACCCCACAGGCTGACTCTGTATGACTATATGCAGAAGGTGGCGGCACTACTGTGCGGTGACAACACACTCACAAACGGAATGTTCATTGTTTCAAGCGGAAGCTCTCAGCTCTTTGACATCCTCACAGGGTTTATGATGGAGGGCATCAGCATTGAGGACGTGGCAAAGGAGTCGGATATAACAGCCTCCGCCGTAAGTTGCGGTCACACCTACGAGACCTACAAGGCATGGATAAACGTGCTGGGCGAGGATTACTTCTCAATTAATGTGCCGTAAGGCACAATTCATGCTCAAAAAGCTATTCATGGAGAATCCTATTCATGCTCAAAGAGCAATCCATGTAATCCGTCTTGTGACGGATTATGTTTACTTCTTATTTATGATTTGACACCTTGTGTCATGAATTGAGGCAACCGCCTCATGAATTCTCCCTTCGCTCCATGATTTGAATTGCCCATAAAATGTGCCGTAAGGCACAATTCATGCTCAAAAAGCTATTCATGGAGAATCCTATTCATGCTCAAAGAGCAATTCATGTAATCCGTCCTGTGACGGATTATGTTCAGGAATAAAAAAAACGCCCTCGGCAAGACTATTATAAAAGTCAGGAGGGAGTTTTACTTATGGGAATAAACAGTAAAAAGGTTGTGCTTATCGGCACAGGTATGGTGGGTATGAGCTTTGCCTATGCAGCCCTTAACCAGAATGTGTGCGACGAGCTGGTGCTCATTGATATAGACAAGCTCAGAGCGCAGGGGGAGGCAATGGACCTAAACCACGGCCTTGCTTTTTCCTCTGCAAGCATGAAGATTTCTGCAGGGGACTACAGTGATTGCAAGGACGCAGACGTAGCCGTAATCTGTGCAGGAGTGAATCAGAAGGAGGGCGAATCCCGCCTTGAGCTTTTAAGCCGAAACGCTGAGGTTTTCAGGACTATTGTAAAGCCTGTTGTGGAAAGCGGATTTGAGGGAATATTCCTTGTTGCTACAAACCCTGTAGACATTATGACACGGATAACATTTGAGCTATCAGGCTTTGACGAGTCACACGTCATCGGCACAGGCACTACCCTTGATACTGCGAGGCTGAGGTATCTTATGGGTGAATACTTCCGCTTAGACCCTCGGAACGTCCACGCATACGTAATCGGCGAGCATGGGGACTCGGAGTTTACCCCTTGGTCACAGGCACTCCTTGCCACAAAGCCTGTCTACAATGTGCTTGATGACAACAAGAACAAGTTCTTTTACTCTGACCTTGAAAACATCAGCATTGAGGTAAGAAACGCGGCACAGAAGATTATCAAGGCAAAGCGTGCCACCTACTACGGAATCGGTATGGCCATCACCAGAATTGTCAGAGCCATACTGTCAAACGAGCAGAGCGTGCTCACAGTATCAGGGAGGCTCAGGGGTGAATACGGCAGGACGGATGTTTTCATCGGTAACCCCTGTATCATCGGCAGGGACGGAATAAACCGCACCATTGAACTTTCTTTAACCAAAGATGAACTTGAGAAGTTTCATAAATCCTGCGATGTACTTGATGAAAGCTACGGAGAGCTGAAAGGCTCCCTCTGATTGAGGGAGTGTTATCCCCCACCGTCCTTCGGACGGAGCCCCCTTTAGGCAAGGGGGCCTTCGGTAAAACAAAACCGCACATCTAAAAATTAAAAGATGTGCGGTCTGTTTTTGCCTTTATTTAATTACTGCTGTCCGTTGTTGTAGGCACTCTGATTAGCCTTGATTCTGTCAAACACAGCCTTATTCTTCTTTGTAAGAATAAAGTTGATAATGATTGCAATAAGTGCATATTCATTAAAGAGAGCACCAAGTACAATAGAACCTACGGATGTTGCGTGGTTTACTGCGTCTGTGCAGTCGGTGTAAAGCTTCTCTCTGTACTTTCCAACCTTCTTAGCCATAACAAGGTTTACAATAGCAATGGGCAGGAACACAGCACCGATAATGCCATACTCAAGAGCAATATAAAGTCCTGCTCCGCCTGCTACCATAATGCCTACATCTGTACCCACGTCACCATCATAGCCGTGATAGTAATCACCATTCTCATCGTAATACTCATAGTAAGAGTTGTCTGCATTCTCAATTCCGTCAACCATAAGCGCAGAACCGAAAATACCCGCTATACTGCCGACAAGAATGAAAAATATTGCGAATACAAGGAAAATAATTCCCTGTACCTTCCATGCAAGGCGTTCCCACTTGAGTCGGTTTGAAAGGGAGTCAAGGTTCTTCTGCTCCTCTTCCCTGTTTCCTGCAGGAGCCTGAGCCTCAGGGACAGCGTAGTATGTAGTGCTCTCCTGTGCAGTATTCTCCTGAGTAGCCTTTACTCCTTCTGCTACTTCTCCGCAGAAGGAGCAGAACTTTGCGTTGTCAGGAATGTTCTGTCCGCATTTTGTACAAGTTTTCATAATATCTTCCTCCAAACAATAAAGAAATTTCTTCCTTGGCTTTATTATACTTAATAACAAATGTATATGTCAAACAAATCGAAATAAGTTTACATATTGTTTACTATTTTCTATTGTCTTTGCAACTTTTCAATGATAAAATATATATACAAAACTCAGGAGTGATAACTGTGAACAGGTTTCTTTATAAAATTCAACAGTTTATGATGGGCAGAAACGGACTTGACCGCTTCAACCGCTTTTTGTTTATCCTTTATGCTGTGATTATCTTTATTAATATCTTTATCAATTCCCTTATTATCTATCTTTTTGAGCTTTCGCTTATCGGCTACATAGTGTTCCGTACGCTTTCCAAAAACCTCTACCGCCGAGGCAGAGAAAACCAAGGATATATGAAGATTGAAAGTGCTGTAAAGACTTTCTTTGTAAGGCAGAAAAACAAGCTAAGGGATATCAAGACCCACCGCTACATCAGGTGCAAGCACTGCAAGGTACAGCTGAGAGTAAAACGCAGAAAAGGCAAGCACAATGTCCGCTGCCCCAAGTGCAGAAACGAATTCTCTGTTAATATAAGATTCTGAAAGCTCAACATAATATAAAAGCAACACCGCCTGACGGAGCAATAGCTTCAATCAGGCGGTTGATTTTTTGTGTGAAGTTTCAGCCCTGAAGGGCTTAAGTGAAGTTGTAATAAATTACAGTGAAGTTTTGTGCAAAGCACAAAGTGAAGTTAAGTTTGCAAGATAACTTCGCCACAGGCAAAACTTCACTGCGAAGCAACTTCACTTTCATGGAAAACTTCACTTGCCCTTGGGGCAAACTTAGTTTTTATATTGTTGTCAGAAGCAGATATGCAGTGTAGCCTACATAGCCCAGCACACAGGTTACGCCTATAACTCTGCCCATGCCCTTTCTGATAAGGCAGGCTACAAAAACCAAGGCTGTAACAGCAAGCAGGAAAATCACATTGGTAATAGCACTTGCATCAACTGCGATTGCATTCAGAGAGCTTGAAAGTCCCAGAATCAACATAATATTAAAAATATTAGAGCCGATTACGTTACCCAATGCCAGACCGCTCTCACCCTTTCTGGCGGCTACAACACTTGTTACAAGCTCGGGCAGGCTTGTGCCTATGGCAATGATTGTAAGTCCGATGAAGGTTTCAGACCAACCGAGAGAAAGTGCAATCTCCTTTGCATTATTTACAACCAAGTTTCCGCCGAATATAACAGCGGCAAGTCCGCCGATAATACAAAGGACACTGAGCACAGGTGACATTTTCTTTATATCGTCATCCTCCTGAGCCTCTTTGTTCTTGAATGCAGTGAACACAACAAAGAAGAGATACAGAGCAAAGATCACCAGCAAAAGAATGCCATCAATAAGTCCCAGCGCTCTGCCTAAAAACATCATACCCAGAAGCACAGCATTGGCAACTATATTAACAGGGAAATCCCTCTTGAGCATTTCTTTTTCAATCTTATAAGGCTTTATCACTGCACAAATACCTGCAACCACCAACAGATTGAAGATATTAGAGCCAACAACATTGCTTATGGCAATTTCGTTTGAGCCCTGCATACCTGCAGTAATACTCACCGCCGCCTCAGGTGCACTTGTGCCCATTGCAACAATTGTGAGTCCGATTACAAAGCCGGGGATTCCCAAAAGTTTTGCAATTGACGAGCTGCCGTCAACAAAAAAGTCGGCACCCTTGATAAGCAACACAAAGCCCACAAGCAATAAAACTACATTCCAGAACATTTTTAACTCCTCCTTTTTTCTTTCGGAGCAATAAAAAAAGACCTATACTGCTCCCTTGCAGTAAAAGTCTTGTTACAAAACTATCTCAGGTTTTGGGTGTGCCCGGAATTTCTTCGTGATGACGAGCAACACCGCAGGTATCCCTGCAAACTACTCCCTCTTACAAAGTTAAGTTTAGTACATCAGGTAGAGAAAGTCAACCATTTACAGGACTTTTCGGACAGATAGACAAAAACAAGCCGAAAACATAAGGATTTCTTTGTCTTTTGTTTAAGGATAACAAATACCGCGTAGGGAGGACCATTTAAAGGCTCCCTTGCCTAAAAAATGATTCCTCTATTATGTTACAAAAAAACAGACTCAGATAGGAAGTCCCAAATGAGTCTGTTGATTATTAATTCTCGTTTGCGTCAGCAAACATCTCGCACCGACAGGTATATCGCAGGCTTATGCCTATATCGCAAATTCAGTTATGAATTTATATCGCTGTTTGCCCAAAGGGCAAACACATTAAAGGTCGTAGTAAAGACCGAACTCTGCAGGGTGAGGAATCTGATTAACCTTCTTTGCCTCTGCGCGCTTTCTCTTAATCCATGTCTTGAGAAGTGCCTCAGGGAATACGCCGCCCTTTGTCAGGTACTCAAAGTCAGCCTCCAGTGCGTCCAGAGCCTCATCAAGAGTTGTGGGAAGGTGCTGAAGCTTTGCCTTCTCCTCCTCTGTGAGGTTGTAGAGGTTGTAGTCATAGGGACCCCAGCCGTTTGCTTCAGGATCAATCTTATTCATAACGCCGTCAAGACCTGCCATAAGGATAGCAGCATAAGCGTAGTAGGGGTTACATGTAGCGTCGGGGTTTCTGATCTCGAAACGCTTTGTCTCAGGGCTCTTTGCGTATGCGGGAATACGGATAACAGCAGAGCGGTTAGATGTAGCGTAACCGATAGTAACAGGAGCCTCGTAGCCGGGAACAAGACGCTTGAAGGAGTTTGTGGAGGGGTTAGTGATAGCACAGAGTGAACGAGCGTGCTTGAGAAGACCGCCCATAAACCAGTGTGCGATATCAGAAAGACCTGAGTAGCCTGTCTCGTCAAAGAACAGGGGCTTGCCGTCCTTAAAGAGGAGCATGTGAACGTGCATACCGTTACCAGCCTCGCCGTAGATGGGCTTGGGCATAAAGGTAGCTGTCTTGCCTGATGCTACTGCCTCGTTCTTAACGATGTACTTGATAATCATGGTCTTGTCAGCCATTTCCAGCATTTCGCCCAGCTCAACCTCGATTTCAACCTGACCTGAGCCGCCAACCTCGTGGTGATGGTACTTAACCTTTACACCCCAATCCTCAAGCATGAGGCACATTCTGGAGCGGATATCATATGTAATATCCTGAGGAGCAGCAATGTGGTAACCGCCGCCGCCGGGAACCTTGTAACCAAGGTTCTGAACTTCGTTCTCGCCTGAATTCCACTCGGACTGCTCTGTGTCAACCTCGTATGCAACGCGGTTGGGCTTAGCCTCGTAGGAAACATGGTCAAGAAGATGGAACTCGAACTCGGGACCGATAATCATCTTATCAGCAATGCCGATTTCCTTCATATATTCCTGTGCACGGATAGCAACGTTTCTGGGGTACTGGTCGAAGGGTCTGTTGGCCTCGCCAACCTTACCGATAATGCAAACGTCGCCTGTCATTGTGAGTGTGGGCTGAGATACGAAGGGGTCAATCTGAGCAGACTCAAGATTGGGGATGAACACCATATCACTCTTCTCAACAGCGGCATAGCCGTAGTTGGAGCCGTCAAAGCCGATACCATAGGTCATAGTATCCTCTGTAAGTCTGTTTGAGGGGATAGTGATATGACGCCAACGGCCGTCAATGTCGATCATCTTGAAGTCGATCATCTTGATGTCGTTGTCTTTGATGAACTTCTGTGCTTCTTTAACAGTTTTAAACATATATAAACCTCCTGTGGGTTATGTATCACTTTATATAATAATATAAAGTGTAAAATACTGTAATCAGTTTATTGCATTTCTGCGCTATTGTCAATAAAATGACAAAAATTAATTAAATTTCTGATACCTGCTCCTCGGTAATGGACTTGATACCGTTTGCAAGGAGAAGTGCTTCTACCTTATCGTTATCGTCCACACGCAGTACAACATAAGCATGGTGAGGAGTTGCACCGTTGAAAGCGTACATATACTCCATATTGATACCGTTTTGTGAGAGGACTCTCACTGCTGTTGCAAGAGCACCGGGCTCGTTTCTGAGCCTTGCACCTACAACTGCGGTCTCAGTGACAATGCAGTTTTCTTTTCTGAGTACATCTAAAGCTCTGTCTGTATCAGACACAATAAGGCGGAGAATACCGAAATCCTGTGTATCTGCAATGCTCATTGCACGCAGGTCGATGTTTTCTTTTGCAAGGACGTCTGTGATTTTCACAAGGGAGCCCTGCTTATTCTCTACAAAAACTGAAATTTGGCGGATAGACATAGACCTTAACCTCCTATAAGCTTTCTCTTATCTACAACACGCTTTGCCTTGCCCTCAGAGCGCTCGATACTGCCGGGAGCCACAAGCTGAACATCTGCACCGATACCAAGCAGTGAGCGAAGCTCACCCTCAAGGGCCTTCTCGTGCTCCTTAATCTTGGTAACTGTATCTGAGAACATACCCTCTGTCATTTCAACCTGAACAAGGAGAGTGTCGGTATTGTTCACGCGGTCAACGAAGATTTTGTAGTTGGGAGAATATCCCATTTTGAGGAGAACTGTCTCAATCTGTGAGGGGAATACGTTGACACCGCGGATAATGAGCATATCATCCGTTCTGCCCTTAGGCTTTGTCATCTTCACAAATGTTCTTCCGCAGGAGCATTTGTCAATTGTCAGCACGCCGATATCCCTTGTGCGATAACGGATAAAGGGACAGCACTCCTTACTGATACAGGTGAACACAAGCTCACCGGGTGTGCCGTAGGGAAGCACCTCACCTGTGTCGGGGTCAATGGTCTCTACAATGAAGTGGTCCTCATTGACGTGCATACCTGACTGCTCTGAGCACTCGTAGGATACGCAGGGACCCATAATCTCAGTGAGGCCGTAAACGTCATATGCCTTTATATCCAGCATTTCTTCAATCTGACGGCGCATTTCCTCTGTCCAGGGCTCTGCACCAAAGATACCTGCCTTAAGGGACAGAGTTTTGGGGTCAATGCCCTTTTCCTTAATCTGCTCTGCAATATACATTGCATAGGAAGGAGTGCAGCAGAGAACCGTTGAGCCGAAGTCCTGAAGAATTGTAATCTGTCTGTCTGTATTGCCGGAGGATACGGGAATAGCGGTTGCACCGATTCTGCCTGCACCTCCGTGGAGTCCGAAGCCACCTGTAAAGAGTCCGTAGCCGTAAGCAACATGGATAAAATCATTTTCATCTGCACCAACTGCATAGAGCTGACGCGCTGCAATATCATCCCACACCTCAAGGTCGTGCTTTGTATAGCCTACAACAATCTGCTTACCTGTGGTACCGGAGGAAGCGTGAAGTCTGACTACATCCTTCCGGGGTACTGCAAAGAGTCCGTAAGGGTAATAGTCACGCAGATCCTGCTTGGTGGTAAAGGGAAGTTTATGAAGATCCTCAACACCCTTTATATCATCAGGAGAAACACCTGCTTCATCCATTCTGTTTCTGTACATCTCAACATTAGCATATACATGCTTAACTGTTTTGACGAGTCTTTCATCCTGAATAGCCTTGATCTGCTCTCGGGATGCAGTC
>JAZSLX010000115.1:0-2884 GCA_045535605.1 Ruminococcus sp. | reverse complement strand
GATATCAGCCAAAGCGTTGGCGCAATCCTGTTTATAAATCTGCAGACTGTCACCGTCAACATCCTGTACCTTCAAGGTTGCTAAAGCGTATGAAAGGTCCATAGAGTTATTGATTTTATAGCCGTCTACAGACACAATCTTATCCCCTGCCTCAAGTCCGCAATTAGCACTGTAGGACTTTGGGATAAATGAATTAATGGTTGTTGTGGCAAAATACTCATTAGGCAGTAAAAGCACCATCATAAGTATTAAACCGAGAATAATATTCATAATAGCACCTGCGGCTACAATTATCATTCTCTTGTATATCTTGATATTATTGAAGGCCTGAGGGTTGTCGCTGTCCTCATCTTCTCCTTCCATAGCGCAGTAACCGCCGATGGGTAGAATTCTGAGTGAATATGTGGTGTCACCCTTAGTGAATGAGAAAAGCTTAGGACCCATACCCAGAGCAAACTCGTTGACCTTTACGCCAGAGAGCTTAGCTGTGATGAAATGTCCGCCTTCGTGAAATAGAATAATCAATTCAAACAGCAAAACTCCGATAAGAATAAGTCCTGCTGTAATAAGGGTATTGACAAGCACTGTCAAAAGAAATCATCTCCCATTAATTACTGGACAGCCTGCTTTACGTATTCTCTGGCAGCACTGTCAGCTTCAAGAACATCAGAAAGCTTAGTGATAGGTGTAGCTTTAACATCATTAACTGCGCCTGTAACAAGTTCTCCGATTTTGAGGAAAGGAATTTTTCCTTGTCTGAAAAGTAGGTTTGCGGCTTCGTTAGCACCATTTGCAATAGCAGGAGCCGTTCCACCCTTTGAAAGAGCATTCTTACAAGCTGTAAGGCACTCAAAGGTTTCATAATCGGGTTTATCAAAAGTGAGTGTTCCTATTGTTGTCAGGTCAAGCTCACCTGCAGGTGAAGTCACTCTGTCAGGATAAGTGAGAGCGTACTGGATAGGAATACGCATATCAGGAACACCAAGCTGTGCAAGTACGGAGTTATCTGTAAATTCAATCAGAGAATGTATAATACTCTGACGATGTACTACAACATCAATATTCTCTGCAGTAACATCAAAGAGCCAACGGGCTTCGATAATCTCAAGTCCTTTATTCATCATACTTGCAGAGTCAACTGTAATCTTTGCGCCCATACTCCAGTTGGGATGTGCAAGAGCCTGTTCAACAGTTACATTCTGAAGTTCATCTCTTGTTTTACCAAAGAAGGGACCGCCAGAAGCAGTGAGAATAAGTTTTTTAAGGAACTTACTGTCAGGGCAAGCCTGCAAACACTGGAAAATCGCACTGTGCTCACTGTCAACAGGAAGCAGTGCTACACCTGCATCATGGACGGTGTTCATTACGAGCTCTCCGCCTGCAACAAGGGTTTCTTTGTTGGCAAGAGCGATATCCTTATGTGCTTTACATGCGGCAAGTGTTGGCTCAAGGCCTACCATACCTACAAGAGAATTAAGGACTACATCTGCCCCATTCATTGTAGCAGCCTCAATAAGTCCCTGCATACCACAGAGCACCTGAGTATCTGTATCTGCAAGGGCGAGCTTAAGCTGAGTTGCTGCAGATTCATCGTACATTACTGCAAGAGCAGGCTTGAATTTTCTAACCTGCTCTTCCATTAATTTAACGTTACTGTGTGCTGTAAGGGCACATATTTTCATATTATATTTTTCTGCAACATCAAGAGTCTGTGTACCGATTGAACCTGTAGAGCCCAGTACAACCATTGATTTTGTCATATAATCACTACCTTATTATATCCATCATACGGTGCAATTTATTACATTAACAACCAATCCCCAAGTTTGAGAAATAAAGTAAACAAAGGGAGCACAGAAAATAACAGAATCAAATCTGTCAAGAAGTCCACCGTGACCGGGCATAATTGAACCGTAGTCTTTGATGCCGCATTCACGTTTAATGACGGAGAAAACAAGGTCGCCGAGAATTGAGACAACTGAGCAATACACACCAATTACAAGGAGTGCCAGATAATTGAACTCTACATTACGATAAACAATAAACTGAAAAATGACACCGGCCAGCAACGAGCTTAAAACAGAACCAATAATACCGCCGACAGCGCCTTCAACCGTTTTATTGGGGCTGATGTTAGGACAAAGCTTACGTTTACCCATAAAATTGCCAACAAAGTAAGCTGTACTATCTGCAAGCCAAGGACTGACCACAGCCATTACAAGATAAAAGCTGTACCAACCGCCACTACAATATATCAGACGTGATATTGTAGCCATTGCAAGGGAGATTACAACAACACCTGCATAACCGAAAGTAATATCGCTTACTGAAAGTTTTTCTCTCAGGAAAATCATAAAGAGGAATGAAGCGAGCGAATACAAATATATAGGAACGTACCAATATGAAGTACAAGCTACCAAAGGCATTGAAAGTGAAAAGATGAGTGTCAGTATGGCAACAGGAGGATTCTTCTGAAGTTTCTTTGCTGTAAGGAATTCCATACAAATTATGGCATTGACCAGAGCCACAGCAATAGCAAAAAGAATCGGCCACATTTCGCCGAATATCATAAGCAACACTACAAATATAATACCGATTATAGCGGTAATGATGCGAGTTTTCATACAAACCCCCTGTTGTAAATAACAAAATTAATCAGACTCCACCAAATCTGCGATTTCGCCTTGAAAATTCGACCAGGGCTGAATCAAGGTCATCGGTGGTAAAGTCCGGCCAGAGCTTATCAAGAATAATAAACTCTGTATACGCCGCCTGCCAGAGCATGAAATTAGAAATCCTGTACTCTCCGCTTGGGCGTATAATAAGGTCAGGGTCGGGCTGGCCTGCTGTATAAAGGTTGGAAGATATCATATCAGCATTGATA
>JAZSLX010000084.1:0-32624 GCA_045535605.1 Ruminococcus sp. | reverse complement strand
ATAAAAGCGACTGATATTAAGAAATTGCTTAACGATAGGATGGGGCAGGGCTATGCCTACACCACAGTAAAGAAGATACACGGAATATTAAATGAATATTTCAGATTCTTAATCGAGCAGGAGTACATAGAAAAGAACCCTATGCGT
Organism: Ruminococcus sp.; assembly: GCA_045535605.1. Taxonomy (GTDB): domain Bacteria; phylum Bacillota; class Clostridia; order Oscillospirales; family Acutalibacteraceae; genus Ruminococcoides. The sequence goes on along the minus strand of JAZSLX010000084.1, from coordinate 32,477 downwards.
AGTGTACCGATGATAAAGAAGCCTAACTTCATGGCAGCTCAGGGTAAAGAAAATCTCCCCACCTGTGACACAGTAGTTGTGTTCACAAATGAGGAGATACAAAAGTTTAAAGAAGAATGTGTCAGGACTTGGGGGACAGGCAAGAGGATGTATCAGCAGTCAGCGGCATACATTCTAATGCTCAACACAGGGTTGAGGACAGGGGAACTACTCGGTTTGCTTAACAGTGACATAGACTTGGAAAACAGAGTTCTGCACATCAATCAGGCTGTGAAAGAGGTTCAGAAACGAGATGGTGTGGAGTTTGAATCAGGCAGAGAGATAGAGGTTGGAAAGCCTAAGACGGCTACAAGTAAGAGAACAGTGCCTCTTAACAACACCGCTGTTGAAGCCATAAAAGAGCTGAGAGCCGAGTTTTACTTCGGAGAGGACACACCTCTGGTCTGTGACAGTAAAGGCAATTACACGAAACCAAGCAACCTCAGAAAGAGGTATTACCGAATACTTGAAGCGGCAGGCATTGAACAAAAAGGTTTGCACTCTCTCCGCCACACCTTCGCAACCAACCTTGTGAATGGTGTCAAGCAACCTGATGGTACAATAAAATGTCTCACACCAAGACAAGCAGGTGACCTTCTCGGACACAGTACCTCACAGATAACGGAGATGTATTATGTGAAAAGAGATAACTCAAGGCTTATTGGTATTACTGATAGTTTTGAAATCTGAGTAAAGATAAGAGTAGCTCGCACTTTTTTATCAGGGTTTAAACGATGATTTTCATATAATAAAACACATCACGAATAACAAGGATATTTTGGAATTATATATTGATTTCTTAGTTGGATGTGTTATACTGAAATTAGAAAATTGATGGTTAGGAGTGTTAGTATGAATACAAAGAAAATATTATCAATATTCCTTATTGCAGCTATGCTGATTGTGCTTGTTATCCCAAGCGTTTCTGCAAGCAACGATGAAAATTCACAAGAGACATTGCCTCCGGTAGAGATAGGTTGCTATCGCTATTTCTTTCTTATGCCTGACGATTGGTATAACGAGTACACCGATACAGCAGGTATCTATTGGTGGGAGGGTACAAACAACTGTATCTATGATTGGCCCGGTTATAAAGCTCACAAAGCAGACGCTGACAATGTGTATTACTACGATGTTCCCAAGGATGTAACAACAATTATTTGGAACAATTACATTGACAGGGGGAATGGCAGCAATCCTGAACTTTATGATAAGGCTATCAAAACAAAGGATATCAATACAGAGTTTTATGCTGTTAATGAAAATGAGCTTTATCCTAATGGAACTTACGATTTTGATGGAATGATTTTTGTTGTTGACCCTGATGACAACGGGTTTAATGATTTCATAGAAAATACATATGGAGGTAACTGGTTCTATTATTATGGCAATGGCCAATACGGCACAGAGAAACCAAATGTTACATTTGACTCTTTGCCAGAGGTTGAGATAGGTTGTTACCGATATTTCTTCTTGATGCCGGATGATTGGCGTAATAATTACAGCAACTTTGCAGGTATCTACTGGTGGGAGGGAGATGCGACTCCTGATGAGTGGCCTGGCTATAAAGCCCACAAAGCAGATGTAGATAATGTTTATTATTATGATGTTCCCAGAAATATATCAACCATTATCTGGAACAATTTCATAGATGGTGGCGATAAGTCAGATCGTATGTATGATTTTGCAAAGCAAACCAGCATTATCAGTTCAGAGTACTATGAACCCGGTGAGAATGAAAACTTCCCTGAGGGTATAGGCAATTTCAATAGTATGATTTGCGTTATTGACGAAGACTGGTATGACCCCAACATCTTTGTAGGTAATCAGAAGCCGTCTTGCAGTTGGTATTACTATTTCGGCAATGGTGAATACGGCACAGACGTTGATAAAGAGGCAAGAGTACTAAAAGAACTGTATCCCGACAATAACTATGAATATATGACCGATATTGTACCGTACTTCTATCCCGATAGATTTGAGGGTAAAGCAGGCTTGCCATGGCATATGTATGATACTTTGTATGTTCATAATGTATCCCCAGAGATAGTTCCCGAATACATAGTGTTTGAGGCTTGTGTAGGTGGTGCAGACCAGGCGTTTATCACAAAGCAGTTCGGTGATTATTTGGTAACACATAACGAGATTCACAGCCTTTATGAGTTAAGTTATTTTGTATATGTGCCTGCCGAGCAAAGGGTTTACACTTTGAAGGAAGCTTATGAAAGTGAAAATCTTGATATATCAGATGCTTTTGCAAGCGGATGTGTTGGAAGACACAGAGGAGATGCAAACCTTGATAATGATTTTAACATCAAAGATGCAACATATATACAAAAATTCCTGGCACAGATTGAAGGGTATAAAAATACTGGTTTTTTGAATTTTGATAATACAGGTAATGTGACTATCAAAGACGCAACTGCAATTCAAAAGCACCTCGCCGGAATTGCCGAATAACTACTATAAACAAGCAAAAAGAGAGTCCTATTAGGGCTCTCTTTTTTATTTAAAAGAAAGATGCTGTATTGCATATTCGCAGTACAGCATCTCTTAACTGAAAGGTTTACAATTTATTTCTTTTTGTATCGTTTGCTAAAAATCGAATACGATCTAATTCCGTTTGGAAACAAAACAAGTCTCCCTATCAACGATTGATTTTCGGTTAGTTGTCAAGACATTAAATCGGTCTCTGTGTATTATGATCCTTCTACTATCCAATGAAAATGCTCCTTAAAATCTTGAAAGCATTCCTCACAAATCCAACATTTCTGTATGGGGTCAAAGTAAGCTTTTTTTGGATGTTCCGGATCCTCGTCAAATTTATCCCAACAAAATTCACACTGTAAAAAATCATCTACACAAAGGTCGCGTGAGTATGTAATATATTGTAAAGTAGAGTTCATCAAATACCCTTCTTGTCCAGCAATTCTCCAATCATCTCTCCATGTTCCTTTGGAAGTCGAAGGTTCGGAAAGCAGCGGATTTTGTGTGTCAAAAGGATTATCTTCACTTTGATTTTTTATATTCTGTTTATCTTTCATGTTTTCCTCACTCCAATATTTTAATTGTATCTCCAGCACTCTATGTGTTCGCAAAAGCTTTCAGCACAATTATTCCATCAGGAATATCTGGGGTACTGGGAGTATCTGGTGCAATTGTGGATTGACCAGAATCTTGGATTTTTATTCATCTATAATCTTATCATAACATAAGTTATAGTAAAGTTCAATCAACATATTATGAATTTTTCAATCCCCTGCTAAATTCCTGCTGCGGTGGTATATGCAAACAGTATGATGTGTTTATGTTTAAATATATATGGTGCGGTGGGGATAAAACTGAATAGAAACAATGAAAGCCGTTTTAACGAGAGTTAAAGCGGCTTTTGACATAAAAGAAACAGGACACCACGAAATGTGATGTCCTGTGTTTTGGCAGGGGCAGAAGGACTTGAACCCTCGGCACGCGGTTTTGGAGACCGCTGCTCTACCAACTGAGCTATACCCCTATGTATGAATTTGTGTGGCGGAAGCCTCAGATTTAATTATCTGCTGACTTGCGACTAAATTATATTACCACGAAGAATCGTGTGTGTCAAGAGTTTATTTTATTGGGAGGTAGTAATTGTTATTCAGAAGGTTCCGGGAAGGTGGAAAAATCTGCGTATTTGTGAATAGTGTTCGCAAATACGCAGAGGAGGTTTGGTTTTGCGTATATGGTAGTGGTATTGTGCAGATTGGATAAGGTGGGAGTTTTTATATTTATATATGATGTAGGACGAATAGGGTGTGCAGACTCTGAATTTGTAGGTTGTATTGTGATTGTTTGTCGGTTTTTGCAATAAACAACTAATCTTAATTAAATCTTAATAGTTTTGCATCTTTATTCTTAATTGCCGGTGGTATATAATTATATGCAGAAAGGGGAGGGTCTTATGTACAACATACTGATTTGTGATGATGAGCAGGATATTATTAATGCTCTTAAGATATATCTAAGTAATTCTGATTATAACTTCTTTGAGGCTCATACTGGACATGAGGCTTTGGAGCTTATTGACAGAGAAGATATACACCTTGTGCTCTTGGATATTATGATGCCTGAGCTTGACGGCATTTCTGCACTGTCACGGATTCGTCAGGTGAGCAATGTTCCTGTGATTCTGCTTACTGCGAAGAGCGAGGACGCAGACAAGATACTGGGTCTTGATGTAGGGGCAGATGATTATGTGACAAAGCCTTTCAGCCCTGTTGAGGTGGCGGCTCGGGTGCGGTCACAGCTTAGACGATATATGTGTTTAGGCAGCGGAGAGATACGCTCTGACAGATTTGTTATCGGAGGAATTGAGCTTGACGACAGGACAAAGGTGGTTACCCTTGATGGAGATGTGGTGTCACTTACTCCTAAGGAGTACGAGATTCTGAAGCTTCTGATGTCTAATCCTGATAAGGTGTTCTCTCCCAAGGCGATTTATACTAATGTGTGGAATGAGTCTGCGTTGGGAAATAGCGAGAACACTGTGGCGGTACATATCCGCCATTTGCGTGAGAAGATAGAGATTAATCCTGCACAGCCAAGGTACTTAAAGGTTGTGTTTGGACAGGGGTATAAGATGGAAAGGGGTAAAGGTATATGAAAAATAGCGAAAGCAAGATTCGGATAATAGATATGTCCGAGGAAGTCGAGCCAGAGGGCAGAAAACGGAAGAACTTTTCAATCACAAGCAGTATGGTGGCAAAGGTTACGGCTTTTTTGCTTGCGGTAATAATGTTTCTCACTCTGGCGGTGTGTGTTGTTTCTGCTGTGTTGATGGCAGGATTTGAGCTGTACTCGATACCTAAAGCAGTGACACTAAGACAAGCTTTAACTGCGGTTGCAAGGGAGGATGGTGATTATGTTATTCCAAGATTTTTGCCTTATGCTGCATATGATGGAGTGTTGCAAAGTGAATCTTTAGTTGAGAGTTACTTTGACGGAAGTAGTGTTGTTTCGGTAAAGTTCACTGATGCTGAAACAGGAGAGTTGATGTGGAGCTATGCCGCTGATGGGAATGTGAACTATAATGAGCCTATGGAAATTTCCTATACTTGGGAAAACTGGACCAGCTTTTTGGTTAACTCGGAAACAGATGAGTGGAGAAAAGAAAAAACTGCCTCTGTAGATGTGGAAATGGTTATATCTACAGAATACGGAATACAAGATAAATACTACATAATCAGTGAGATTATTGACTTTCTGTATTCTATGCTGTATTGGGTTTATGTTGTGGGTGTTGTGGCATTGATTCTTGCCATTGCCTGTGTTGTGTTTCTTATCTGCTCTTCCGGTCACCGAGTGGGCTATGAGGGTGTAAAGTCAGGTTGGGGTACTAAGGTGCCCTTTGATGTTCTCACTGCGTTAACTGCAGGATTTATTGTTTTGTGTGTTGTGCTGTTTTATGCTGTAGCAGATGAAATGCTCTACTATGATGAATTTGTTGCACTGTCTGCTATTGTTGCGATTGCGGCGGCGGTTTTAGCTATAGTTGTGTCTGCCTGCCTTGGCTGGCTTATGAGCTTTGCACTGCGGATAAAGCTTGGCAAGTGGTGGCGGAATACAGTTGTTTTCTATGTACTGAGGGCTTTGTGGAGATTTGCAAAATTTTTGCTGAGACAGATTAAAAGACTATTTGGTGCTATCAGAAATATCCCTCTTATATGGAAAACCTTTCTGTCTGTTGCAGGCATAACCGTGCTTGAGCTTATCATTATATTGTGTTGTTGGTGGGAGCCTGATAACTACTTATCCTTCTGGATAGTAGAAAAGCTGGTGCTGATACCCCTTGTGCTGAACACTGTGTTCACAATGAAAAAGCTTCAGAGGGGAGCGAAGGCTCTGTCTGAGGGAGATTTGAGCTATCAGGTGGATACTGAGAAGATGTGGGGCGACTTTAAGGCTCACGGTGAAAATCTCAACAGTATAGCAGAGGGTATGACTGTGGCGGTTGACGAGCGGATGAAGAGTGAGCGGATGAAGACGGAGCTTATTACCAATGTGTCTCACGATATAAAGACTCCTCTTACATCTATAATCAATTACACAGATTTGATTGCAAACGAGCCCTGCGAGAATGTGAAGATTACCGAATATGCAAAGGTTCTTGCACGTTCCTCTGAGAGACTCAAAAGACTTATTGAGGATTTGGTGGAGGCGTCAAAGGCTTCTACAGGAAACCTTGAGGTGCTTTTAGCTCCTTGTAATACTAATATACTGCTGACTCAGGCGGTAGGAGAGTACGGGGACAAACTCAAAGAGGCTAACCTAGAGCTGATTGTCACTCAGCCTGAGGAGACTGTGATGATAATGGCAGACGGCAGAAGGCTCTGGAGAGTATTCGATAACCTTATTAATAATGTCTGCAAGTATGCGCAGGAGTTCACACGTGTATACTTATCTCTTGAGAAGATAGGAGAGGAGGCGGTGATAACCATTAAGAACACCTCTCGTGTTGCACTTAACATCTCTGAGGAGGAGCTTATGGAGAGGTTTGTCAGAGGCGACCAATCCAGAAATACCGAGGGTAACGGTCTGGGGCTTTCCATTGCAAGGAGTCTGACACAGCTCCAGGGCGGTGATCTTCAGCTTTCTATAGACGGAGATTTGTTCAAGGTAACCCTGAGGTTTCCAATAATAAAGTGACAGAATAAAGAAAGGACTGTATCAACTTGATACAGTCCTTTTGTGCATTTGTGAAATTACATTGATTTGATGATATCTGCGATTACTTCGCGCTCGTCAAGGTGGTATTTAACTCCCTTGATTTCCTGATAGTCCTCGTGGCCCTTGCCTGCCAGCACTATGATGTCGCCGTCCTGAGCATTTTCAATGCAATAGCGGATTGCGTCTACGCGGTTGGGGACGATAACATACTTACCGCCTGTTTTGTCGATACCTACCTTGATATCTGCGATAATGTCGTTTACATCCTCAAAGCGGGAGTTGTCCTCGGTGATAACAGAAAGGTCGGAGAGTCTGCCTGAAACTTCGCCCATTTCATAGCGTCTTGATTTGGGGCGGTTGCCGCCAGCACCGAACATGGTTATAAGTCTGGTGGGTTTGTACTCTCTCAGGGTTGTGAGCACGTTCTCCATAGATACCGCGTTGTGTGCGTAATCGATGAGAAGTGTATAGTTACCGGGAACAGGGTAGGTTTCAACTCTGCCTTTTACTTTTACAGTATCTAAGCCTCGGAGAATATCTTCGTCGGTGATATCAAAGTGACGGCAGACAGAAATAGCGGCAAGAGCATTGTATACGCTGAATCTGCCGGGGATAGCAACGTCAACGCTGAGCTCTTTTACACCCTTTGTATTGAAGTGAACGCCGATGTATCCCGGACGTGCAATGAGGTTATCATCAAGGCCTACAAGGTCGGCATTCTCTGAGAAGCCATAGGTCTCGGTGTCACATGTGCTGTCCTTGAGGATAGCTTTGTAATTTTCGTCGTCAATGTTGATAAGACCTAACTTGCACTGCTTAAAGAGAAGTGCCTTGCACTGCAGGTACTCCTCCATATCCTTGTGCTCACTGTCGCCGATATGGTCGTGAGAGAAATTGGTGAATACAGCGTAGTCAAAGAGTATGTTATCGGTACGGTGCTGTTTGAGACCGATGGAGGAAACCTCCATAACTACAGCCTTACAGCCCATGTTCACCATCTTACGCATTGCCTGCTGAATCTCATAGGATTCAGGAGTTGTGTTGTTGGTTTTGAATATGTTATTGTCGATGATAATACCCAGTGTGCCGATGGTACCTGTTTTGATACCAGCACACTCAAGGATTGAGCGAATCATAGACACGGTTGTGGTTTTGCCTTTTGTACCTGTGATGGCTACAGTAGTCAGCTCCTTTGCAGGATTACCGAAATACTCTGCGCTCATTTTGGAGAGAGCTACTCTTGCGTCTGCAACTTTGATGATGTTTACATCCTCAGGGACATCCACGTCATCTGTTACGATGAGGGTGTTGGCTCCTTTTTCTACTGCATCTGCGGCATATTTGTGTCCGTCGGTAGCATAGCCTTTGATACACACAAAGGTACAACCTCCTACAACCTTGCGGGAATCGTAGATTACATCGCAAACATCTATATCGTCAGTTCCCTTAACGATAGTATATTCAAGTGAGCTTAACAGGTTTTTTAATTTCATATCTGTCAGTACCTCCGTATATATATTATATAGATAGGGTGTCCTATATGCTAAATTTACAACTTTTCGCTTCACTTGTCAATGAGAATAAACGGGAAGCGTCTTGCTACATCTTGGGACAGCAAAACTGCTTTTGTTAAAAATATCCTATAAATTGGGATTTTGCTCCTTTGCAGGATGAAATATAGAGGATTTTCAGCTTAATTTTTGAAATTTCAGTAAAAATAACCTATCCGGAGAAATTGCGTTTGGCATAGTGCACAAAGGGTCTGTGGGTAACATGACCAAAACGCGAAACGATGTTTTGTGTATAATTAACATAAGTGAGAAAAACTGTTGTTAAAATAACCAAAAAGCATTTTGAAAATTATTCTTTTAGATAAAAAGTACAAAGGGAGTTGAAAAAACCTCTCTGTATGTGGTATCATTACTTTAGTGAAAAACGTACATTTATTGTGGTAAAGGATAAGTGTGCGGCACTCGGCATATCTAGGAATATGCTGTAAAAAATATTTTTTTACAAAGGAGTTTTTACCATGAAGACAAGAAAGATTCTTGCTCTGCTCCTGGCTGTTCTGATGGCTGTTGGCTGTCTCGCTGCATGTACCGGTAACGGTGGCGAAGAGACAACTGCACCTGCAGGTCAGGATAGCACAGGCACAGGCGAAACCACACTTACAGAGTCTTGGTCCGCTGACCAGATCGCTCAGATGGGCGAGTACATCAAGACAGAGGCTAACGGCCAGACTGTTACACTTAAGCTTTGGGGTCCCGAGCTTGCTCAGGACGTTCTGAAGGCTCAGGCTGCTGCTTTTGCAGAGCTCTTCAAGGATTACGCAACAATCTCTATCGAGACTGCTGTTCAGGGTGAGAACGATGCTGCTACTGCAGTTATCAACGATGCTAAGGCTGCTGCTGACGTATTCGGTTTCCCCTCTGACCAGATCGACAAGCTCTACAATGCTAACGCACTTGCAGAGTGCTTATTCGCTGAGAACGTAACAGCTGACAACACAGTTGCTTCCGTTGCTGCTGCTTCCAAGGATGGCAAGCTCTTTGCTTATCCCGAGACAGGCGACAACAGCTACATCCTTGTTTATGACAAGAGATATGTAACTGACGAGCAGGCTAAGACATGGGAAGGCGTACTCGCAGCATGTAAGGATTCCGGCAAGAAGTTCATCATGGATGCTAAGAACGGCTTCTTCGCTTGCACATTCCTTTACACAGGCGGTCTGAAGACTGAGGGCTTCGAAGAGGATGGCCTCACTCAGGCATTCAACGATTACAACATTGACGATGTAACTGCTTCCGTACAGGCTTTCGCAAACCTCTTCAATGCAGGTATTGCTGGCGGCTACTTCGAGAGCGGCGACACATCTCTCATTCCTGACGGCTTCAAGAACGAGACAACTGCTGCTGGTATCGCAGGTAGCTGGAACATCGCAGCTGTTAAGGCAAACCTCGGCGACAACGCTGGTTATGCAATCATCCCCACAATCGACATCAACGGCACTGCAACTCAGTCCATCAACATGTTCGGTTACAAGTTCCTCGGTGTAAACAGCCAGACTGTATACCCCATCACATCTCAGGTTCTTGCATACTATCTCACAAACGAGGCTTGCCAGATGGAGAGAGCAGAGAAGCTCGAGTGGGCACCTTCCAACGCAGCAGCACAGCAGAGCGATTTCGTTACAAACAATCCCTCTATGTCTGCTCTGATGGCTCAGACAGAGTTCTCCGTTCCCCAGACAGGTCTTGCTGGTACATTCTGGGATCCGCTTGCAGCTCTCGGCACATATATGTGCGAGCCCACAAGCGACCTCTCTACTGAGGCTGTAAAGGCTGAGGTTGAGGCTTGTATCACAAACATCCGTGACGAATAATTAACGGTTTACTTTAGTTAAAATTATTTGCGGTAATTTGATAAACTAAGTCAGAAGGGCAGCTCGGACTCAAAGCGGCTCGGGCTGCCCTTTCACTTTCGGTATCAGATTTATCTAATATATTTAATGTTTAATATTTAGATAAAGGAGAGTGAGAAGGGTGACATATACCGAATACATGTCGTTGAATGCTTTTCAGCGTTTCTGGTATAAGTTTACGCAGTTCATAAAAGCGATTCCCTCTAATCTTAAAAATTTCTTCTGCGCAATCGGCAGAGGCATTAAGAACTTCATCTTCGGCATTGGTCGCGGATGCAAGGATTTTGTCCTCGGCTTTATCAAGGGTGATATCATCACAAAGCTCTCATATTTAATTATGGGTCTTGGTAATATCACAAGAGGACAGGTTGTTAAGGGTGTAGCGTTCTTCGCTATCGAGGTTCTTTACATCCTCTTTATGGTTTTCTTCGGCGGTACATATCTTGGTCTGTTCTTCAGCCTTGAGGCCGTTAAGGAAATTAATTATTTTGAATTTATGGGCAAGCAGATGGAGCAGACTGTTGTTAAGTACTACAGTAACCAGATTCTGCTTTACGGTATCCTTGCCATGATGGTGACTATTGCGTTTATTGCTATTTATGTAGCAAGCACAAAGTCAGCTCGCAAAAACGAGGAAATTATCAAGGCAGGCAAAAAGCCTATGACCTTTATGGAAGAGTCCAAGGAGCTCCTTGACTCCAAGTTCCATACAACTATGCTCTCCCTGCCTGTTATCCTTATCTGTGTGTTTGTTCTTCTGCCTCTGATCTTCATGATCTTCATGGCATTTACAAACTACTCAGATGTAAACTACGATTCATTCCAGTGGATCGGACTTGATAACTTCAAGGAAATCTTCAGCGCATCCGAAGGCGGCGGTGCATCCATGGGTTACACCTTCGCAAAAATCGCTGGTTGGACAATTATCTGGGCAATCTTTGCTACATTCTCCAACTACATTCTCGGTATGGTTGTTGCTCTTATGATTAACAAGAAGGGCATCAAGCTGAAGAAGCTGTGGAGAACACTTTTCGTTATGACAATCGCTGTTCCCCAGTTCGTTACACTTCTGGTTATGGCTCAGATGATCAGCAACTCTTCAGAGAGCCCTCTGAACCTGATTATCTCTATGTTCACAGGTCAGACTTCTACAGTAGATGTATGGTCAACCAACAACAATGCTATTCTGGCACGTGTTACAGTTATCCTTGTTAATATCTGGGTAGGTATTCCCTACACAATTCTTATGACCTCCGGTATTCTTATGAATATTCCTGAGGATCTGTACGAGAGCGCAAGAATCGACGGTGCAGGCCCTGTAAAGAGCTTCACAAAGATTACTCTGCCTTACATGCTCTTTGTTACAACACCTTACCTTATTACCACATTCATTGGTAACATCAATAACTTCAACGTTATCTATCTGCTCTCCGAAGGCGGTCCCAAGGTTTCCGACTACAAGTACAGTGCCGGTAAGACAGACCTTCTCATCACCCTGCTGTTCAAGCTTTCTGTAAACCAGAACAAGTACGGTCTGGGTGCTGCAATAGGTATCTTGGTATTTATTGTTTGTGCAACTCTGTCGCTGGTTACATTTAACATGACTAAGTCAGCGAAGAATGAGGAGGAATTCTCATGATAAAAAGCTATAAACTCAGAAGAGGTATTGCTAATGCCTTTATCTACATTGCATTGGCAGTTATGGGCCTTATCTGGATTTTCCCCCTTGTATGGCTCGTTGCTCATTCCTTCCGTATAGACCCCGCAGGCGGTGTTCCTGCAATCCTGTCAACAACTCTCTTCCCCAAAGTAAGTGAGCTTGGTTTTGACAACTACATTGGTCTTTTCAGAGACACAATGTTCATGAAATGGTTTACTAACACACTTATCGTTGCAACCTGTTCTTGTGTTATTTCTACACTTTCTGTTCTGATGGTTGCATACAGCTTCAGCCGTCTTAGATTTAAGGCTCGTAAGCCTTTCATCAACGTTGGTATGATTATGGGTATGTTCCCCGGCTTCATGACAACAATCGCTCTGTACTACATCCTTAAGATGATGGGTCTTACTCAGACACTTCTGGGTCTTACCCTCTGCTACAGCGGTGGTGCAGGTCTTGGTTACTTAGTTGCTAAGGGCTTCTTTGATACAATCCCCAGAGCACTTGACGAGGCTGCTACCATTGACGGCGCTAACAGAAATCAGATTTTCTGGAAGATTATCCTTCCCATGTCTAAGCCTATCGTTGTTTACACAGTTCTTACCTCCTTCATCAATCCCTGGTGTGACTTCATTCTTGTTAAGATCATCATGGGTACAGAGGTTGAGAAGTACACAATCTCAAGAGGTCTGTGGATGTGGACTGACAAGGAATACAAGTCTAACTACTATCGTTACTTCCTGTCTGGCTCAGTTGTTGTTGCTATTCCTATCACAGCACTGTTCCTGTACATGCAGAAGTACTACGTTGAAGGCGTTACAGCCGGCGGCGTTAAGGGCTAATAGACTTGTGCAAAGATACTCTTTATCTGAGTATCGCACTTTAATTAAACATCAGGCGGCTGCCGCGTGGCGGCCGCCCTTTTGTTTGAAATATAACCTTGAAAATAATGTGATATATTCCGACGGACAGTGATTCAATCGGTACTGAATCCAGCGGATTATTTCTCTTTAATATATTAAGTAATAATTTATTTGGAGGCGTTAAAATGAAAAAGTTTATTTCATTGCTTTTGGTTTTAGTCCTCAGTATCAGCTGTGTGCTTCTTACTGCCTGCGACTCAGACGAAGGCTATAAAGACCCCACATTGAGCCTTAGCAAGACTCAATCAACAGATAAGTACAGAAACTTCTACCATATCTGGGTTTGCTCTTTCAATGATACTAATGGTGACGAAACAGGCGACCTGCAGGGTATTATTGAAAAGCTTGACTACATTAACGACGGAAATCCTGAGACCGACACAGACTTAGGTCTTGACGGAATCTGGCTTTCTCCCATTATGCCCTCAGACTCATACCATAAGTATGATGTTGACGATTATATGGATATCGACCCTGAGTTTGGCGACCTTGAAACCTTTGACAAGCTCATTGAGGAGTGCGACAAGCGCGGTATTGTTGTAATTCTTGACCTTGTACTCAACCACTGCGGTACAGGCCATGAGTTCTGGAAGAAGGCTGTTGCAGAAGCTAAGGACGGCAAAATGGACGGCTATGCTCAGTATTACAGATTCAATATCGGTCTCCCCGGTAAAGAGGGCTGGAGACAGGTTTTTGGCAGTGCAGACCTTTGGTACGAGGGCCAGTTCAGCAGTGAGATGCCTGAGTGGAATCTGGAATCCGAGGCTACACGTGCATACTTTGAGGAAGTTGCAAAGTTCTGGCTTGAGCGTGGTGTTGCAGGCTTCCGCCTTGATGCTGTTAAGTATATGGACGACGGCATAACAGACGGTAACGAGTTCCTCAATTGGTTCTATACAACTTCTCAGAAGTATAATCCTGATGTTTATATGGTAGGCGAAAACTGGCAGGGTAACTCCTATCTTTACGAGACCTACGAATCAGGCATTGACAGCCAGTTTGCATTCTCCTTTGCAAACTCCGGCGGTAATTTTGTGTCAGCAGTTAATTCCGGTGCAGGTAATCAGCTTGCTTCTCAGCTTCAGAAGTTCGATTCAAATTCAGTTGAGGCAAACGAGAAGGTTATTTCTGCAATGTTCCTGTCAAACCATGACTCAGTAAGAAGTGCAAACTACTTCTCAAGCGGTCTCAGCTACCAGAAGATGGCGGCAGCCGCATACATGCTCTCACCCGGTAACTCCTACACCTATTACGGCGAAGAAATCGGCATGGCGGTACCTGCAGGATACCACGGCAATGACGCTTTCTTCCGCGGTGCTATGAACTGGGACGATAATGTGGAGTCTGACATTTGGTGTACTGCAGGTGCTTATTCTGATTGTCCCTACGGCGGTGTTGCACAGCAGACAGATGACGAGAATTCACTCTTAAGCTTCTATCGCAGAATTGTTAAGATTAAGAATCAGAATCCTGAGATTGCAAGAGGCCACATCACTGAGACCTACACCTTTGATAACAAAGCAATCTGTGCTTATAAGGTAGAGTATGAAGGCAAGGCTCTGCTGATTATCCACAATATGGATAAGGAAAATGCTCATACCCTTACAATCACAGAGGATATGATAGAGGATGCAGTAATCCGCGGTGACTTGTATGCACAGACTGCAAATCTTCCCACCCAAGATGTGGACACATCTGTTCCCACCTATGCAACTCTTGATGACGGTACACTTACAATGCCGGCACAGTCATCTGTTGTAATCGGTTGTGACTACTAAGCATTAAAAATATAATAATACAACATAAACCTTTAAGGGCAGACGTAATGTCTGCCCTTTTTCTTTTGCTGTATGTTATTTTGCAGTTTGTCTCAGTATTTTCTAAGAAGAACAGTTTAAGATTAATTTTATGTTGTGAGCTTTGTTTTTTTACAAAAGCTCCGAAGAAAGTCCATTCAAACAGTGACAAAACAAAGCCTTCACAGGGAATATAATGTAATTGTCATAAGACGGAAGAACATCTGTCTTTCAAGTAAAAACAGACAGGACGGCAAAAACTATGGATGCAACAAAAACAGTGAAGAAGAAAAGGGAAGAGGAGTTTCATTTTTCAGCCCTTGCAAAGGAAATAATAATTCAGGCAGTGTATTTTTTACTGGGACTGCTTATCTCACGTGGAGCGGTGCTTTCAGATCTTTCACCCTTTGGGGCTTCCTTTGTGTCTGCAGTGCCACTGAGGGCTACGGCAATATCAATACTTGGCAGTGCATTGGGTTACATACTGCTGTCACCTGCAGACTCCTTCAGGTATATTGCAGTGATACTTGCAATCGGTGCATTGAAGTGGTTACTGAGTGATATCGAAAAAATCACAAAGAGCAGATTGTTTGCACCCTTGCTCGCCTTTGTTCCTATGCTTGCCACAGGAATTGCCCTGATGTTTGTAAGCACAAGCAGAATATCCGACTTGGGACTTTGCATAGTTGAAGCCTTCATATCTGCAACAGGTGCATACTTTATATCACGCAGTGCTTCACTTATGTCATCGTCACGGAGTATCACAGGCTTTTCTCAGCAGGAGGTTGCTTGTTTGACGGTTTCAGTGTGCATACTGATGCTGTCCTTCGGCTCTGTGAGCATATGGGGAGTGTCCCTCGGCAGGGTTATGGCTGTGGTGACAGTGCTTTTGTGTGCAAGATACGGGGGAGTAACAGGAGGCAGTATCAGCGGTATTGCCACAGGAGTGGTGTTCAGCCTTGGGACTTCTCAGATGTCATTTCTTGCAGGTGGTTATGCATTCGGAGGACTTGTGGGAGGACTCTTTGCAACCCTCGGCAAGCTCCCTGTAGGGGCGGTGTTCACCCTTTGCAGTACGGTGCTATCCTTTGCAAGTCCTGATAAACGTCTGGTACTGTCTCTTTTTATAGAATCTCTCCTTGCAACAGGAATATTTATGTTCATTCCTTCAGACTTCGGCAATGTGATACGCTCAGCCTTTGCACCTACACCTGATAAAGGCAGAGGAGAAGCCATGAGAAGAAGTGTTACAATGCGACTTGACCATGCGGCATATGCTCTGGAGGGAGTCAATGAATGTGTGAACGCAGTGTCCCAGAAGCTGAGGAAGAATTTTGACCCTGAGGAGGATTTACAGATTTACGAAAGTGCTGTGAAGAAAACCTGCTCGGCTTGTGGTTTGAGAGTGTATTGCTGGGACAAGCAGAAGGAGCTGACCAAGGATGATTTTACTCGGCTTACAGAGGTGCTGAGAAGCACAGGTTTTGTCAGCGAGCAGGATGTAAATGATAAATTCACAAAGAAATGCTGTAAGCAGAGAGAGCTTGCAGGTAATATAAACGAAAGCTACAAGGAGTATCTGTGTGAGCTGTCGGCTCAGCGCAGAATTACACAGGTTCGGTCTGTGGTGGCGGGACAGTTTGCAGGGCTCAGCGATATGCTCTGGGATTTAAGCGAGGAGTTTCAGAACTTTGAGGACTTCGACACGGATTGTGCACAGCGTATTACAGAAGAGCTTAAAAATCAGGGTGTGGTGGTTGTAGATTGCTGTTGCCGATTGCACCAAAGCTTCGGTATGACCGTAGAGCTGGAGATAGCCCTCTCAAGAAAACGTGAGCTGAATATACAGCAGATTCACCGCGCAGTGTCAAGGTGCTGCGGACGGCGGTTTGAACTGCCAACCGAGAGCAGGGCAGTGGACAGGCTCCGCCTTGTTATGAGTGAGATTGCCGACTACGACGTGGAAATTGGCTCTTCTCAGCATATTGCAGGGGATTATAACCTCTGCGGTGACTGCCTTGATTACTTTATGAATGGCTCAGGCAGTATGGTGGCAATAATCAGCGACGGAATGGGCTCAGGAGGCTCGGCGGCTGTTGACTCCAATATGGCGGTAAGTGTCCTTACAAAGCTTATTAAGGCAGGACTTTCCTACGATTGTGCCTTGTCTGTGGTGAATTCCTCACTTATGATAAAGTCCGAGGAGGAGTCAATGGCGACCCTTGATATAGTGGACGTAAACCTGTTTTCAGGCAAGGTGAATATGCTGAAAGCAGGTGCACCTGTAACCTATATCCGCAAGGGAGGCAGAGTCCACCGCAGAGAATTCCCATCACTGCCTGTTGGAATACTAAACGAGGTGCGTTTTGCAAAGGATGTTATAACACTCCACGAGGGAGATGCCATAGTGATGATTTCTGACGGAGCAACTGTGGGGGATGACAAATGGCTTGAGGACTTGATACGTACATGGAACGAAGCATCTTGTCAGGATTTTGCCTCTCTTGTAGTCAACGAGGCAATGAAACGCAGAAAAGACACCCACGATGACGATATTACCGCAATCACAATGAAAATGATTTACAACGAATAGGAGGGAAGTGTGAAGGAGAACATAAAAGCAAGTAGCACACGCAGTTTTTAACTGCGTGTGCTACTTATTAATTTGTGTTGTATTAGTTAAATATAAATTACTTTGTGCGGACAATGGTGAAGGAGGAAGCACGTACAGTAGCTTCCTTGCCTGTGAACTGAACCTTGCCGATGGTGTAAACTGTCTCTTTGATTTCCTCTGCAAAGGGGATGGTTTCATCCTTATCACTGGGGTTTACAAAGATAACATAGTCGCCTCTGCGGTATACAAAGGGGTACTTCTCTTTTTCTGCGTAAACAACCTCAAAGCCGGCACCGTTGCCAAGCTGAGGGAGCTTATGACGCAGTGCAATAATATCAGTAACAACCTTGTAGATTGAGTCGGGGTCGTCCTTCTGATTTTCAACTGTGGGAGCACCCTCCTGTGAGTCAACAGGAAGGTACAGCTTGTCTGCATCTGCTGTGGAGAAGCCCATGTTAGCTGAGGAATCCCACTGCATGGGAGTACGGGAGCCAGTGCGGGAGAATCCGCCTTCCTTGCTTACAAGCTCTTTCTGATAACGCATACCCAGCTCGTCACCATAGTAGAGGAAGGGCACACCGGGCATAGTGAATATCATAGCGTGAGTCAGCTTGATTGTGTCCTTGTCCATATAGTGGGTTGCACGGGGCATATCGTGGTTGTTTGTCATAAAGGAGATATAGCCTGTGTCCTTTGTGAGTGTATAAGCAGGCACATATTCATCAAGGAAAGCCATGATATCGCCTTTACCACTCTTATGGAAGAATGCGTGGTTTACGCCGTCTTTATCCAGATATCTGAACAGCTTGGAATAGCCGTTGCCATAGTGGTCAAGGTAGAAGTCCATATGGAATCCGCCGTCCATAATAGCACGCTCAGGATAGCACCACTCTGCAACAAGCGCTGCCTCGGGGAAATCCTTATCCATCATATCTCTTACATCACGCCAGATTTTAGCAGTAGTCTTTTTATCCTTGTCATTCTTAACAAGGGAGTCGGCCATATCAACACGGAAGCCGTCAGCACCCATAGAAAGCCAGAAACGCATAATATCCTTGAGAGCTTCTGCGGTAGCCTTTGCGTCGGGGTGGTCTGCAGGTAACTGCCAGTCAGGATGTTCAATCTCAGCAAAGCCGTAGTTAAGGGCAGGCTGAGAGGAGAAGTAGTTTACAAGGTAATTGCCGTCACGCTCACAGATCCCGCACATCAGACGGTACTCAGAGGGTGCATCCCATACGCAGTTTGTGAAGATATAGCGGTTGGAATACTCGCTCTTCTTTGCCTTCTTAGCCTCTTGAAACCAAGGGTGAGTATCAGAGGTGTGACCGGGAACAAGGTCAAGGAGCACCTTGATGCCCATGCTGTGTGCGGCATCAAGGAGACGCATCATATCCTCGTTTGTGCCGTAGCGCTCTGCTACCTGCTTGTGGTTTCTTACGTCATAGCCTGCATCCATAAAGGGTGAGTCATAGACAGGGTTGAGCCACAGGGCATTACAGCCTAAGGACTTTACATAGGGAAGCTTCTCGATAATACCCTGCAGGTCACCAATACCGTCACCGTTGGTATCATAGTAGCTCTGGGGGTAGATTTCATAAAATACAGCGGTTTCAAGCCATTTTGGCATAAGTGTTTCCTCCTTGGAATTTAATAAAAGTATCTGTTATTAGTGTATCACGTGAAGCGGTTATTTTCAACCGGAAAGTTATAAAATTCCATCCAAAAACATTCACTTGCAAAGTACAACTTATCCGAATAATATGTTATATAGGTGACTCAATCAAGTGCACCTTGCAAGGAGGGGTTATATGACCATCGAACAACTGGATACCACCAAGGTGCTTATTTCTCTGTGCAGTGAGGATATGAAGAATTTTGAGCTTCGGTTTAACGATATGAGCTTCTGCGATGAGCACTCAAAGAAGGTGCTTCTCAGGCTTACACAGCTTGCCTGTATGAAAACAGGAGTAGAAATGAAGAAGGGTGCTGTGCTTATGGAGGCTTTGCCTCATAATAGCGGATGTCTGCTCCTTGTGACGCTACTGGAAAAGAAAAGGCGGAAAACATACAGGGTAAAAAGGTTTAAGGAGTTTCCCTGCTTTGTGTTTGAATGTGCAGATGATTTGCTAAGCTGTGCCGAAACCTTAGGCATTAAAGATATGCCTGTGCACAGAAATTCCCTGTGGCTTTACGGGGACAAATACTATCTTGTGTTTGATTATCCTGCCCTGAATCCTGTATGCAGAGGGCTTATCTGTGAGTATGCTGACGAGGTTAAGAGCACAGCGGTGAAACTGTCAAGAATTAAAGAAAGCGGAAAGCTTCTGTGCCGTAATAACGCATTGGAGTTGATTTATAACGCAATTGGTAAGTAAGACTTTAATATGAGTGTTTAGCGTGCAAAAAAACAGCCACCGTCCGAGTATACCTCAGGCGGTGGCATTATATTATTATTGTTGGGTTTCACCCTCGTCAGCCATAAGAGTGATTGTTACCTCAAAGGTCTTTGCGGTGTCTCTGCGGTATACAGTGAGCACTACCTTGTCACCGGGCTTGTGCTCTCCTAAAATCGCATATACATCAGAGAAATCAGTGATTTCGTCAGAGTCGATTTTTGTGATAATGTCATTTACCTTAAGTTCGGTATTGTAGCAGGGACCGTTTTCTGCAATCTCACCTACAAGAATACCATTAGGCAGGTCATAATACTGCTGCATTGATGAAGATACAGCCTGACCTGAAATACCAAGGCGTACACGGTCGTTTACATAACCCTGAGTCATCAGGTCGTCAACAATCTCTTTAACAGTACGGCTGGGAATTGCAAAGCCCATACCCTCAACGGATTCAGAGCTTATCTTTGCGGTTGTAATACCGATTACCTGTCCGTACATATTGGAAAGAGGTCCGCCGCTGTTACCGGGGTTGATTGCCGCGTCGGTCTGGATATATGTTACCTGTGCAGACAGTCCAAGCTCACGGTTTAGAGCAGATACAACGCCTCGTGTCAGAGAATTCTGGAAGTCCATTCCGCCGGGATTACCTACGGCAATAACGTCAATGCCTACCTCAACAAGGTCAGAATCGCAGAACTCTGCAGGGGTGAGGTTGGTGGCATTTACTTTAAGCACAGCAAGGTCTGTTCTGGAGTCATAGCCGATAACCCTTGCTTCAAATGTTGTGCCGTCATTAGTAACTACCTGTACACTGTATTTGGTACGGCTGTCACCGATAACGTGGCTGTTGGTGGCAATGTAGCCGTCCTTTGTAATAACAATACCTGTACCCTGAGAAGCAGGCTCACCTGTGAAGCCCTTTTCATAGCATACAACGCCGATTGTGGATTCAGCCACCTTTTTGTATGCATACTGGGTTGTGTATTTGTCGGTGTCTGCTTTATCACGGGGCAGAGACTTCAGGTCAATACTGCCGTCTGAGGAATACACATCCTCGTCCTTTTCGGGCATAGGGATTACACCATCGGGAGTTTGCTCAGAGTCAGTTGAAGGCTCTGTTTCTTTATCCTTGAATTCGTCAAAAAGTGTAGGTCTTGTAAAATCAATACCTCCTGATTGCTGACCTGCAACATATCCGCAAAGCACAAAGAAACCGATGGCAAAAATACCGATAAGTGACCACAGGCAAATCAGGAATGCAACGTGACCCTTCTTCTTTTTAGGTGCCTGAGGTGCAGGGGGCTGTGCGCCGTAGTAATATGCAGGCTGAGCGTTAGGTGCTTGATATGGCGGTGCCTGATAAGGGGGTGCCTGATAGGGGGGAGGAGCCACAGGCTGAGTGTGTGGAGTTTCAGCAAAAGGAGTCTCAGGTGTTAATGCTTCTTCAGTTGCAGTCTCTTCCTGTGTTACGGTTACCTCTGCAAGGGGAGCAAGGTCCTCAGGCTCTACAGGGGTTTCAGCAACAGGTGTTTCATACACAGGGATTTCTGTAGGAGTTTCTGTTACAGGAGTTTCTGCGGGAGTTATATCCTCACTCAGGTTGTCCCCTTGTACAGGATTTATATTATCATTATTCATTGTTCTTCTCCTTATCTTTAATAAAATAGGGCAGTTCTTTTTTCTTCTTTGCTTCATCGGGAATCCAGAAAATGAATCGGCAGTATTCGCCGGGTTCGCTTTCTGCGGTAATATCTCCGCCGTGAAGCCTTATGATGGTACGTACTATATAAAGTCCCAGACCCATGCTCTTTTTGTCAGCACTGCGGGACTTATCAGCTTTGTAGAATTTATCAAATATCAGTTTCAGATCCTCAGGCAATACACCCTCACCGCTGTTTTCAATGCATACATAGGTGGAGTTTGCTTTTCTTGTGAAGCCGAAGCGGATATATCCGCCGTCATTTGTAAACTTCACCGCATTCTCTACAAGGTTATAGATTACCTGATGTATAAGGTCGCTGTCACCATAGGTTATTATGTCCTCATCCGTGTCCATTCCCTCAATGCTCAGGTGTTTTTTCTCGATTTCACTCTCAAATCCCAAGAGTACATTGAAGGTGGTTTCCTGAATTACAAAGGGTGCTTTCTTCACAGTGATTTCACCGCTGTCGATTTTGGAGAGGGATATCATTGAGGTTACAAGACGTGAAAGACGTTTTACCTCCTGAGATACTATGCCCAGATAGTAGTCCTGCTCATCCTTTGGTATAGTGCCGTCAAGGATTCCGTCAATGTAGCCTGCAATGGTGGTCATGGGAGTCTTAAGCTCGTGAGAAACGTTGGCAATGAAGTTTCTCCGCATACCCTCAGAGGAGGCAAGTGAGTCTGCCATCTCGTTGAAAGCCTGAGAAAGCTCGCCGATTTCATCGTTAGACTTAACGTGACCTCTGCTTGCAAAGTCGCCAACAGCAAAACGCTTTGCCGCTGCGGCCATCTGCTTTAAGGGGAGAGTTGTGTTGTAGGCATATACTGCAGAAAGAATGAAAATAAGTATTGCTGCCAGAACCACAAGAATCACGAGAACAGAAAAAATCGTGGGGATATAGTCATGAGTCCATAAGGTTGACTGAGCAATAACGCAGTAGCCGATTACATCAACTCCGTTGTCTGCAGTAATTGCGATAGCAGATATATAGTATTGATTATTGTAAATGTCGTGCAGGTTTCCGTGTTCAAAGTAACTGCTCCGTGACAGAGTATTCACAAAACTGTCGGGCAGGTCGATGACCTTTTCTGATAATTCCTGTGCTGAGGAGTATACCACTTTACCCTGTGTATCTGTAATTGCAGTGATTGCATGAAGTGAGGTTGAAATGGCCTTAAGAGAAGATGTAAAAACTTTTTCTTCATCGGCATTCAGAGTATACAGGTCATCTCCTGCCACCTCACTTACAAGGTGTGACAGATTACGGGCATATTCTTCCAGTGTGCTGTGTTTTGAATCTTCAATGAACTCAGACACAGGGAAGGTGATGATTCCGCAGACTATGATTATACAGATAAGGGCAACAGCAAGGCTGAAGAACACAAACCGTCTGAATACGGATTTTGTCATATTCTGTGTTTTCTCCGTTATGTTTATTCTTCAAAGGTTACGAATTTATAGCCTCGTGCCCATACTGTGCGAAGCTCCCATTTGTCGGAAGCACCGTCGATTTTCTCGCGGATTCGCTTAATGTGCACGTCAATGGTACGGCTTTCACCGCAGTAGTCAAAGCCCCATACCTCGTCAAGAAGCTGATCTCTTGAGAACATCTGGTTGGGGTTGCTTGCAAGGTGATACAGAAGCTCCAGCTCCTTGGGAGGGGTGCTGATAAGCTCGCCTTTTACCCTCAGCTCGTAGTTTGTCAGGTTGATAACAAGGTTGTCGAATTTTACCTCTTTTACGGCTGTGCTTTCGCCTGTGGATGTTCGGCGGAGTACGGCACGCACACGGGCTACAACCTCTTTATTCTCAAAGGGCTTTACTATGTAATCGTCTGCGCCAAGCTCCAGTCCCAGAACCTTGTCAAAGGTTTCGCTTTTTGCAGTAATCATAATGATAGGGCACTGTGAGGTCTTGCGGATTTCACGGCAGACCTGCCAACCGTCCAGCTTAGGCAGCATTATGTCAAGCAGAATCAGGTCAGGCTGTACCTTCTCAAAAACAGACAGGGCTTCCTCGCCGTCGCCTGCAGTGGAAACCTCAAAGCCTTCCTTCTCAAGATAAAGGCGAAGCAGAGTAGAGATATTGCTGTCGTCGTCAACAACCAGAACTTTGTATGTACCCATTTTTATACCTCCGTTATATAAAGAACTCCTGTTTTGTTTTGTGCAAGAATTACCGGGTAACTCTTTATCGTCTTTATTATATACCATTTATGGAAAAATTAGTGAATAAATTAATAACAAATGCGTGTAATATCTTAAATTTTAGTGAACAAAGGGTGAAAAAGTAAAAAAACCTGAGATTTTCAATAAAAATTAAACCGCCACAGCAGGGTTACCCCCTGACTGCAGCGGTCAGATTCATAATTGGAAATTACTGCAGCCCTGTGTATATATCAATAAGGCTGAGCCATACACCTGCGGAAGGTGTCGGTGATATACTGAGCATCCTCATCGGTCAAAGTTGTGTTAAGAGGAAGTGTCAGCTGATTTTTGTACATATTGTAGGCGTTGGGATAGTCCTTGATATCGTAGCCTAAGTCCTTATATGCAGTGAGCAGGGGCAGAGGCTTGAAGTGAACATTACAGATAACGCCGTTCTGAGCCATACGCTTGAAGAAGGTATTGCGGAAGTCCTCATCCTTGCCGTTGAAACGCACAAAGTACAGGTGACCGCTGGAGCGGTGGCTGTCGTCTGCGTGGTTTAAGACAGTAACAGGAAGGTCTGCGAAAGCTTTGTTGTATCGCTCAATAAGCTGGTGACGTCGGCAGATAGTCTCCTCATATCGCTCAAGCTGAGCAAGTCCCATAGCCGCCAGAATATCAGGCATATTGCATTTGTACTGGGTTTTTACAACATCATATTCCCATGAAGTACCCTTGTTTTTTGCGTAGGTGTCCTTGGTCTGACCATGGAGTGAGAAAAGCATATACTGACGGTAAAGGAAATCGTTGTCAATGCCTTCGGTGTTTCTCCATGTAACGGCACCGCCCTCACCGGTGGTAAGATTCTTAACAGCATGGAAGCTGAAGTTTGTAAAGTCTGCGACTTCACCGCACATTTTGCCTGCCCGCTGTGCACCCAGAGCATGAGCTCCGTCGCACATAACTATGATTCTTCCGAAAACTTCCTGCAGCTTGCTTGAGGGTTTAAACAGGTGCTTCTTTCTCTCTACAATCTCATAAATGCGGTCATAATCGCACATTACACCTGCAAGATCAACAGGGATAATTACCTTTGTACGCTCGTTGATTGCAGCCTCTACCTTGTCATAGTCCATCTCAAAGCTGTCAGGTGCACAGTCAATGATAACAGGCTTTGCACCGATGTGGCACACAACAGAAGCAGTAGCAGTGTAGGTGTAAGCAGGAACGATAACCTCATCTCCGGGGCCAACACCCAGAATACGCAGGGTCATTTCTGCACAGGCAGTCTGAGAAGAAAGGCATACTGCTTTTTCTGTGTGGCAGAACTCAGCAATTTTCTGCTCAAAGAGCTTTGTTCTGGGACCTGTGGTTATCCAGCCTGATTTCAGAACAGAAACAACAGAATCAATTTCTGTCTGTGTAATGTCAGGTGGTGAAAAAGGTATATTTCTCATATCTGATTATCTCCTGATTCCTCATAAGAAAATTTAGACATTCCTAACTATTATAGAATTATACTACATTTGACTATTTATGTAAAGTTTAAATTTAATTTTACCTGCTGTTTTTTGTTCCTGCCAAGCGGAGATATTTGTTTTTTGTAGCAATACCGCCCCGCAGATGACGCTCCGCCTTGTTATGCTCCAGAACCTCTTTCACCTCTGTGTATAATGCAGGACTCAATGTACGCAGCCTCTGGCTTACATCCTTGTGAACGGTACTTTTGCTTATACCGAACTTTTTGGCGGTAAATCTGACGGTAGCTTTATTCTCAATTATGTATTCGGCAAGTTCTATTGCACGTTCTTCCACATATCCCTTCATAGCAGTGCCTCCCTGTATAGTAATACTCAAGTATATGCGGATATTTTTGTGCTTATAACAGGTGAAAAAACTAGTGTTCGGATGGAAAGTTTTTGTTTACATGATTACTGGTTTGTGGTAAAATATAAAATAGGATTTTAATATCCATATGTGTATATAAATACATTTAATGTATATTTTCAGTTACCATAAGTCAGGGGAAGGTAGTGTAGATATGTCCCAGGAAAAACCCGTAAAAATATGTATGATTACAACCATAGCAAAGTCCTTCGAATGGATTGTTTCCGACTCGGCAAAAAACTTTGCGGATAAAGGCTTTGATGTTACCATAATGTGCAGTGATATGGACGAGGATTTTATAGCAAAGCACGAGAAGTTTGCCCGTTGCGTCCAATTGCCTGCAAAACGCGGAATAGATATATCTTCACTTATTAAATGTGTACGCCTTATGCGTAAGTTCTTTAAGGAAGAAAAGTTCGATATTGTTCAGTATTCTACGCCCAATGCGTCATTTTACTGTGCACTTGTGGCAGGAGTAATGAAGAAGAGTATCAGAATTTACAACCAGTGGGGTTTGAGATACATTGGCTTTTCAGGACTTAAACGTTTTATCTTCAAGATGGTAGAGAAGTATACCTGCTACCGCTCTACTCATGTTATATCTACAAGCCCAAAGAATATGCAGTTCAACATTGACGAGGGACTTTGCCCTAAAAAGAAGATTTCTGTTATTGGCAAGGGCGGTACTATCGGTGTTGACTTTTCGATTTATGATATCAACAAAAAGGATGAGTACAGACAGCAGGTCAGAAGTGAGTACGGTATAGAGGAAAACACCTTTGTGTTCAGCTTTGTGGGCAGGCTCAATGCAGACAAAGGAGTAAACGAGCTTATCAGTGCATACAGAGCACTTACATATCGCTATAAAGATACAAAGCTCATGCTTGTAGGTATGGAGGATAACACAAATCCCCCTGACGAGGAGCTTATTAACTGGGCAAAGCAGAGCGACAGTGTTATTTTCACAGGTGTAGTTCCGCCTTTGCGTGTAGCTCAGCTTATGTCTGCAACGGATATTATGGTGTATCCTACATACAGAGAAGGCGGTTCAATGGTTATTCAGGAGGGTATGGCTATGGCACTGCCTATCCTTACAACCGATGTGCCGGGTCCCAGCGAGGTTATTATAAACGGAGAGACAGGCATCCTTGTGCCTTCTCACAGCGATAAGATTCTGCTTCAGGAGATGGAGTCACTTATGAATGACCCTGAACGCAGACAGAAATACAGCCAGAACGGCAGAAGAAGAGCGGAGCTGTTCTTTGCACGTCCTGTTATGCTTCAGAATATTTACACCCATTACTGCAGAATTCTGGGCATTGAGGATAAGCATCTGAAGCTTATGTACCTGACAGCAAATCCTCAGGCTGCAATTGAGGCGGAAAATGCAGGTGTTGACAGAATCTTCCTCGACCTTGAGATTTTAGGCAAAGAGGAGCGTCAGGGCCACCTTGACACAGTTGTTTCTCACTCAAGCCTTGATGATGTAAAAAAACTCAGGGCGGTTATCCACAAGGCAAAACTCCTTGTCCGCTGTAATCCTGTTCACAAGGGACTCAAAAAGGAGATTGACCGCATAATCAACGACGGTGCAGATATAATTATGCTTCCTTACTTTAAGACTGTTGAGGAAGTTCGTACTTTCCTCCGGATTGTAGGAGGCAGAGTTCACACTGTTCTGTTGTTTGAAACTGCAGAAGCAGTGGAGCTTGTGGACGAGATACTGGAGCTTGAGGGTATTGACGAGGTATACATAGGACTTAATGATTTGCATTTGAGCTACGGTATGCGTTTTATGTTTGAGTTGCTCTCTGACGGCACTGTTGAACGTCTATGCAATAAGTTCAGAGAAAAAGGTCTTTCCTACGGCTTCGGCGGTATTGCAAAAATCGGTGAGGGACTTCTTAAGAGTGACTATGTTATCGGTGAGCATAAGCGCCTGGGCTCTACCTGTGCTATTCTTTCCAGAACCTTCCGTAACGAAGTTGATGCAAGCCGTCCTATTGATGACTTCAGGGATGAGTTTATGCTTCTGAGAAAGCGTGAGGAGGAAATATCAGGCTGGAACGAGGAGCAGTTTGAAGCCAATCGCGTGATGGTATGTGAAGCAGTTGATACTATAGTTCACAAGATTTGAGGTACCAGCAGGTTTTACGGATCAGTGCAGACTTTCTTGAGCGTATTGGCACACATAGATAAAAATAACTCCGCAAGGTGTATAAATGCACGCCTTGCGGAGTTTTTTGTTTGCTTTTTCAGTTGATTGGCTCTGTGGTGATACACTGTGCCAGAGCGGAGTTGCGGTATTTGGGATCATAGGTAACGTCCTTGACAACTTTTATAAAGTCTGGGATAGGAGGTTTTATGTCCTCTGACTCCACTTCAATCTCAAGGTAGGCTCTGTCATCCCAGAAAGGAAACACATCTACCTCGTAGGTAAAGCCTGAAAGCTTAAAGCTGTGGCGGACTTTGTTGATGGGGGAGTAGCCCTCTTGAATGTATTTGCTGAGGAGATTGAATTCCTCTTCAGTTATTTCCGATTCAATCTCCACACGGGTCATATCTGTAACCTTCTTCTTGAAGGTCTTGATATACTTTATACCGTCAGTGCTTTTGATACAGCGGATACGGCATCTGCCTCTCTCTTCTTTGAAGGATTCGGGCAGATACAGGTACATCTGAGTAAGCTCACAGCATTTATATTCAGGCTGTGACTCCAGAATACCGATATCAGGAAAACGAATGAGGAATTTGTATTCAATTTCAAGTGAATTATTGTTGCTCATAATAAATCAATAATCATTAATTCAGGTGGGTTGTGGAATCTTGGTACATATTCGGGAGAAGATCCAAGCCCCTTACATACTGCCAGATGTCCCAGCTCCATTTCATAGAAGCCTCCTGTGTATTCAGGGAACTTTCCCTGCTCAGGAGCATACAGAGCACCGACAAAGGGCAGGCGTATCATACCGCCGTGGGTGTGTCCGCTTACCATCAAATCCAGAGGATATCGGTCAATTCCCCAAAGATAAAGCTCAGGGTGATGGCATAAAAATAAAGTGAAGCACTCGTCATCTGCAGATACATAATCCTGAAGATAAGCATTTGCTTCTTCATCCCAACGGCGGTAATAGCTGAGTCCGCCTATATGTATTCTATTGCCCTTTACGGTAATATCCTGATGAGTCAGGTCATAGAGCTTTGCACCGCTTGAAGTCATAACGTTTTCTATAGCCTCGCGGTTTTCGTTATCTCGCTCCTGATTTCCGATACAGGAGTAAACAGGGGCAATATGGGAAAGCTGAGAAATAAGATTGCTTAGATAAGATAAGTTCTCCTCGTTATCAACTTTTCTTTCAATCAGGTCGCCCACTGTCAGTATCAGGTCCGGCTGTTGCTCCTTGATTTTTTCTATGAGTCGGGAGTTATCTTTACCAAACTCCTTGCTGTGCAGGTCAGTCACAACCGCAAGGCGTAAAGGCTCTGCTATTTTTTCGCTTTCCAAGGAGTGGTGACTTACAGTAATTGCGGTGTTGCTCACAATAAGGTCAACCATAATCCATAGAATCAGCAGTGAAACAAGACAGACAGCAATTATTTTAATTGCTGTCTTGTTGATTCTTGATACAGGTTTTGTCATTTTGTTATAAATTCGACTACAGCGTCAATAACGGTCTGAACATCTTCCTCTGTCAGGTTAAGATGGAGAGGCAGAGAAAGAATATGCTCGCTGTAATACTCTGCCTTGGGACAGGTGCCCTGAGCATAAGAGTACATACGGTAGTTGGTGTTGTCAATGTAATGAACACCGGGGAAAATATCCTTGCTGTTAAGATAGGTGAGGAGCTCGTCGCGGTTTTCTACAATTATCTGGAACAGATGACGGCTTGTGCTGCAGTTTTCAGGAATTGTAACAAAGCCGATTTTATCATTGTAGGGGGACAAGCCCTTCAAATACATATCAGCAACTTTGTTTCTGTATGCATTGTCCTCATCAAGATGGGTAAGCTGAACAAGTGCAATAGAAGCGATTACAGAGTTGCCATGGTACTTATGACCTACGTATTCTACGTCGTATTTCCATTTGTAGTTACCGCCTGCGCCTGTTCTTGCATAGGTGTCTTTGTTGATGCCTAACCAAGCGTACTTTCTTGCGATTTCATCAAACTTGCTATCCTTGAAGCAAATCATACCGCTGTCTGCAGTGGGAAGATTCTTTACTGCCTGGAAGGAGTAAACTACAACATCAGCTTCTTTGCCGGGGATTTCTCCGTTTACTCTTGTGCCTGCCATGTGTGCAGCGTCAAGAATCAGGACAAGACCGTTTTCTTTGCAAATAGAAACGATTTCGTCATAGTGGCCTGCGTTACCTCCCATACCAACGTACATAACAGCCTTAGTGTTCTCGGTAATATGCTCTCTGACAGACTGAGGGTCGAGGCAGAGGGTATCATCAACATCTGCAAAAACAGGTTTGAGTCCTGCCTGCATAATGGCGTGATTTGTAGAGATAAATGTCAGAGCTGTTGTTATAACTTCACTGTTGTCATCCCAGCCCAGCTCTGCTTTGAACAGGTCACAAGCCATATAAAGACCTGCAGTTGATGAATTAAGGTAGTAGGCATTTGCAAGTCCTGTGTATTCTTTCCATTTATTCTCAAGTTCGATTGTTTTGAAACCCATGCCGGTCCAGCCTTTATCAAGGCACTCTCTGATTTGTTCAAGGCATGCTTCGGTATCAAATTTAGGAACGAATAACTGAATTCCCATTGTAGATTCCTCCTGTTTTGTATTGGTTAATTTGTTATCTGTTTGCGTACATTCTGTTGTAGTAATCCTTGTAGTCGCCTTTAAGGATATTCTGCCACCATTCCTCGTTTTCAAGGTACCACTTTACTGTTCGGCGGATACCTTCATCAAAGGTGGTTTCGGGAAGCCACCCAAGCTCTGTGTGAATCTTTGTGGGGTCGATGGCATATCTCATATCGTGGCCCGGTCTGTCGGTAACATAGGTGATAAGACTTTCGGGTTTTCCCAGAATTTCAAGGATTGTTTTTACTACCTGAAGATTGGAGCGTTCATTGTGACCGCCTACGTTGTAAACTTCCCCTTCTCTGCCTTTTCTCATAACAAGGTCAATTGCAGAGCAGTGGTCCTCAACATACAGCCAATCGCGCACATTTTCACCTTTACCGTACACAGGCAGACTCTCCTCAGCAAGAGCACGGGATATCATAAGGGGAATGAGTTTTTCGGGAAAATGGTAGGGGCCGTAGTTGTTGGAACAACGTGTGATAGATACAGGAAGCTTGAAGGTTCGTGCATAAGCAAGAACAAGCAAGTCTGCTGATGCCTTTGAGGCACTGTAGGGTGAAGATGTATGTATAGGTGTTTCCTCAGTAAAGAATAAATCAGGTCTGTCAAGGGGAAGATCACCATATACTTCATCTGTAGATACCTGATGATAGCGTTTTATTCCGTAGAAACGGCAGGCATCCATAAGGGTCTGAGTGCCCAGAATATTTGTCCTCAGGAAAATCTCAGGATTTTCTACAGAGCGGTCAACATGGCTTTCTGCCGCAAAATTTACAACTATATCAAAATGCTCTTCGTTGAAAAGTTTGAATACGCAATCTCTGTCGGCGATATCGCCTTTGACAAATCTGAAGTTCTCACACTTCATTGCCTTATCCAGAGTTTGCAAATTTCCTGCATATGTAAGCTTATCAAGACAAACAATGCGGTCCTCGGGATGATTCTTAAGTTCATAATAAACAAAGTTTGCGCCTATAAATCCGGCACCGCCGGTAACTAATATGTTCATAATTTCCTCCGCAAAATCGGATTTTTATCAGAATGCAAAGTTAAGGTCAGCAAGTGTAGGATGTAACTTATCTTTTTCGCTGAGAGTTATATTCTCTGTTTCAGGCCATTCAATTGCAACATCTTTGTCACAGTACAGAAGGCCGCCCTCGTCCTCAGGATGATACAGGTCATCGCATTTATATACGAATTCTGCCTCCTCAGAAAGAACAAGAAATCCATGAGCAAAGCCCTTGGGTACAAAGAACTGTTTTTTGTTCTCCTCAGAAAGAATTACTCCTACATATTTACCAAAGGTAGGACTATCTTTTCTCAGGTCAACAGCTACATCATATACTTCGCCTTTGATTACCCGGACAAGCTTTGCCTGAGGGTGAGTTTTCTGAAAATGAAGTCCTCTCAGAACACCCTTGCTGGATTTTGACTGATTGTCCTGAACAAAAACATTTGTTATACCTGCAGCCTCAAACTCGGATTGCTTGTAGGTTTCCATAAAATATCCGCGGTTGTCGCCGAATACTTTAGGGGTGATTATATACACTCCATCAATGGAGGTCTTTTCAAAAATAAAATTACCCATTATGTATAATCCTTTAAATATTAATATCTGTATCTTCCCTCAGCTACCTGCTTCAGATAATTGCCGTAGGGGCTTTTTCCGTATTTTTCAGCAGCAGCAAGGAGACCTTCTTTTGTAATCCAGCCGTTTACATAGGCGATTTCTTCAGGTACAGAAATCATCAGTGATTGTCTGGTTTCTGTAATCTGAACAAAATTAGAGGCATCTATGAGGGACTCTACTGTGCCTGTATCAAGCCATGCAAAGCCTCGTCCCATAATCTGAACCTTCAGCTTATCCTCATTCAGATAAAGCCTGTTCAGGTCTGTAATTTCAAGCTCGCCTCTGGCAGAGGGCTTTATCTTCTTTGCCATAGAGACTACGTTATTATCGTAAAAATATAAACCTGTGATACAGTAATTGGATTTGGGTTTCTGGGGCTTTTCTTCTACAGAAATAACCTTACCCTCATCATCAAACTCAACAATGCCGAAACGCTCAGGGTCGTGGACGTAATAGCCAAAGATTGTAGCAAAGCCGCTATCTGCATTTTCCTTTGCTTTCTGAAGCATATTTGAAAGACCGTTTCCGTAGAAAATGTTATCTCCCAGAATCATGGCACAGGAATCGTCACCAATGAATTCTTCTCCAAGAATAAAAGCCTGAGCCAGACCGTCAGGGGAGGGCTGAACCTTGTAGGAAAGGTTTATTCCGTATTGGGAACCATCACCCAGAAGTCTTTGGAAATTAGGGGTGTCCTGGGGAGTAGAAATAATCAGAATATCCTTGATTCCTGCCAGCATAA
>JAZSLX010000005.1:0-3165 GCA_045535605.1 Ruminococcus sp. | reverse complement strand
AGAATTCTGAACCGATGGGGCCCATTGAATAGGGAATAACATACATTGTTCTGCCCTTGTAGCTGTCGCGGGCAATGTTGTAAAGCATTTCGTATGCTTCTGAGGGTTCCATCCAGTTGTTTGTGGGGCCTGCTTCTTCCTTAGTGGGAGCACAAATAAATGTTCTGCCTTCAACACGAGCAACGTCGTTTACAGCAGTTCTGTGGTAGTAGCAATCGGGAAGGAGTTCCTGATTGAGTTTGATCATTTCGCCTGTTGAACAAGCTTCAGCTCTGAGAGCTTCAATCTGTTCCTCTGAACCGTCAATCCATACAACTTTGTCGGGATTAACAAGATTGAGTTTGTCTTCGAGCCAAGCAAGAATGCTGGGGTTCTTTGTGGGTGCATTGTTAAGCATAGTAAAATCTTTCCTTTCGTGAATGGTTTATACTAAGTAGTCGAAAATTGCTCCTTGTACTCCATACTACTTTATTCTATGTTATTATACTTATTTTTAAACAATTTTTCAAGTGACAGACCATAAAATATACAATATGTTTAAATCTTTTTTTTATATACTTTTCACATTAAAAAAGCTACCCCGCCAAATTGGGCAGAGTAGCTAGTATTATCTGACTTTTATTTTGTGTAGTGAAGAACACCGCATTCGCATTCCTGATTAATTCCGAGGAACTTCCAGAAGAATACAAGAAGCTTCTTTATGATCTTCATAATAGTACCATTGTTGTGGCAGAAGTGATCACAAGTTTCAAGCTTGCCACCCTCAACATAATAGAGATTACATTTTGTGCAATACTTTGTACCATCTTCATCATACTTAAACGAATGAACTAATGGATCGATCACTGTTGCAGGGCTTTCATAAAAACATACAGGACAATATTTAGCCTCAGTTAAACCTTTATTATTACAGTCGGGATATATAGGGGGCTGAGTCTGAATCCACATATGAGGTAAAATGTTTCTGACAGTAGTATTGCAGTAAGTGCATTTATACTGTTCTGAATAACAGGATATCTCATCGCCGGTATAGTTTTTGCCTTCGAACACTAACTCAACGTGTTCTCCCGGCTTAACTGTCTTTTCTTCGTATACTCTCTCACACTCTATACATTCGAGATATGCCTTTCCGCCGGTCTTGCAGTTGCCTCCTTGCGCAAAATACCATTTGCCTTGTGTATGAGTACCCATAAAAGATTCCACTTCTCTATGATTACAAGTATAGCAATATCTCTCTCTTGTTCCCATCTGCTTACAAGTTGCTTCTACAACTGTTCTCCAGGTAGTAAAATTGTGAGCTGCAGCCATTACTCTGGTCTCTGTATGATTACAACCTTCGTTTATACATTTACGAGTTTTTATACCTGTTGACTGACAAGTAGGACGTTCGGTAACAACCCAATCTGATACAGTGTGAGGTGTAGGATCAACTGTTTCTGCATCTTCTTCAAATATATAATTGCAGAAAACACAAGTATAAGCCAAAAGACCTTCAGAATGGCATGTGGGAAGTATTGCCGGATTTTTTCTGCTGCTCTTTATATGTACGTTGCTGTCTTTGGGAAGCACTTCAGAAATAATGGTATCTGTACTACAAGCAGTACAAGCATATTCAATATAACCATCTTCATAACAATTAGGAGCTTTATAGCTATATACAACGCGTGTACTGTAGTGCTTGGGGATATCTCTGGGAATTAAATTGAAACACTTCTGACACATTGCGTATTCCTTACCTACGCTATAGCAAGTAGCAGGATTTTCATCGTCAGGTACCCATTGTACATTTTCGGCAAACACGTGAGCATCACGGTCAACAGGGATAGTTTCTGTTACATAACCGCAAGCTGTACACCAGTTGTATCTGGCACCCTCTTCTCTGCAGTTAGGCGCAATAACTTCCCAATTATTTGTTACTGTGTGTTCAAGCTTATCGATATCTTCAAAAACAACGTGACCGTCATTAAGAGAGCATATTTTCAATAATCTGCCTTTTTTGGAACAGGTAGCTTCTTCAAGAATAACTTCATCCCATAAATGTGCATCTTTGTCTATAGGTAAAACAACGTCAACACCGGTTTCCATACAAATGATACAGTCACCGCGGTTATAACCTTTTCTAATACAAGTTGAAAGACGGGTTGAATAACCATTTGTAAGCGTATGCTCGGGACCGAATGATTCCATTGCTGTGTTTGATTTACATACATCACAATAGCGTACTCGTGAACCTACAACACCGCTTGATGTGCAATCAGCATCTTCAGGCAGAGGAGTTACAACTGTCCAATCAAGATAATCGTGTGCCGTTGATTTGCTGACTGTTACTTCCTTTGTGAGTCCGCATTCTTTACAAACAACTTTACCCTTGCCGTCCTGTTTACAGGTTAAACCTGTAATATCAAAAGGATTTGTAGTAAAAACATGATTGCCTGCAACTATGGGAATAGGCACTTCAACCAGAGTGGAACAATTCTTACAGCTGAAAGCCTCTACGCCTTCAGTTGAACAAGTAGGCTCTACTCTTGCAACAACTTTATCACCGATAACGTGCTCAACAACGATGTCTCTTATAACTTTTGTTTCACAAACGGTACATTCGTTTCTTTCTCTACCCGGTTCACCGCATGAAGCCTTTTTAATTATCTGCCACTTATCTTCATTAAATGTGTGAGGTAATTGTTCTATATACTTCTTGCATTCTTTTTCACACCAGATACAAGCATAAGTTTCCACACCGGCAATCTTGCAGGTAGCCTGAATATTAACTGCTTTCTGCTGATAGTTGTGAGCGTTGCTGTTAACAGGAATAGTCTCTTCCAACTTATATGTACAACCGCTGACTAAGCATGACTTAGATCTTAAGCCTTTCTGTGTACAGGTTGACTCTGTTACAGTCGTCCATTCAGTTAATTGGTGTTGGTGTTCACCAACAGCCAATGGTTGGATTATTGCCACGCTTGCAGCGGAAAATACCATAAGTATACCCAGCGCAAAGGCGACAACTCTTTTCGTGATTCTTAAGTTTTTCATATTTATCAACCTCCGAAAAAGTTTGATTAACAAATTTACAGAAATATACACATTAATAATAGCATTAAAATTAAGAATCGTCAACCTCAGAAATATAAATTTATCTCTAATTCATAAAAAACACACTTATTT
>JAZSLX010000053.1:0-10850 GCA_045535605.1 Ruminococcus sp. | reverse complement strand
CTAATCCTTTGCGGTGCTACGCAAAGGCCCTTGGGGGACTAAATATTTACAGGGAGTTGATAAGCCCTGCAACAAGCTTCTGAATGCGTGTTGCATCCCTGACAGTTACCTGTCCGTCTCTGTCTACATCAGAGTTTTTATAATCAAAATCCGGACTGCTCTCATCAATAAGCTGTGCAACAAACTTCTGAATATTAGTAGCATCCTTGATATTCACTGCAAAATCCTTGTTGGAGTCTCCTGCAATACGCACATTCCACGCAAGGCTGAGAAGCTCCTCCTTCCGCTTTGCTACCATATCATTTGCCGAGGATATGTGCTCATTCTCATTCTCTGCAAAACCCTGAGAGGTACCCATATAATATCCGTCCTGAGTAAACACGCTTTCTGGTGCTTTCGGCTCAGTTGCCTCTGTTGACGGTTCTTCCTCATCTGTAGTAACATCATCGCCTGAATATTCGGGAGCAGTTGTTGTATCCTCAGGCGCCCAAGGGGGTGGCATTTCAGGTGTGTCAGGTGGGTTAGTGGGGTCGGTATTGTCAACAGAGGAATCAGGGAATTTGGTAATACATCCCTCAAAGGCATCCTCTGCTATATAGTGATAACCTGACTCACTGTACGAAGGAACAATACTCTCAAGCCTTGTGCTCTGTGCAAAGGCTTTTTCGTAGATATATTTCAAGGCTGCGGGGAGATTCACCTGCACAAGTCCGCTCCTATAAAAAGCAAAGCCATAAATAAAAGCAACACTCTCAGGCAGTTTTATTTCGCTTAGGCTCTGGCAATAGCTGAACATACCTGTGGGGATATATACAGTGCCCTCAGGCAGGGTAACATCCGTAAGGCTTGTACAGCCATAGAACATATATCCGCCCAAAGCTCTGTCACTATCCCCTGAGAATCTCACAGTTTTAAGCTACATACAATCCGTGAAAGCACCAAAGCCCACTATCTCAAGGCTTGAAGGCAGTGAAACCGCCAAAAGCTCCTTGCAGTAGAAAAAAGCCTCGTCCAAAAGGATTTCAATACCCTCGGATATAACAGCGGTTTTAATTCCACTTCCGTAAAAAGCCCTTTCCCCAATGACTCTTACAGGCAGATTGTCAATAGAAGCAGGTACAATAACACTGCTGCCGCTTCCGATATAGTAATGAATTGTGACGGTGTTATCCTCCATCACCTCATAGATATAATCCTCGTTTGCGTAAATTCTGCTCTGAGTAACGCCAACTGCACTTGCAGAAAACACAAGTGC
Organism: Ruminococcus sp.; assembly: GCA_045535605.1. Taxonomy (GTDB): domain Bacteria; phylum Bacillota; class Clostridia; order Oscillospirales; family Acutalibacteraceae; genus Ruminococcoides. The sequence goes on along the minus strand of JAZSLX010000053.1, from coordinate 9,595 downwards.
TGCCGACAGCAAAATTCCCAGAAAGGTAAATAAAAACTTCCTCATAATGTTCCCCCGACAATGCTTATTTTATTTCGGTCATAGCACTGACCGAATATGTGTAATCACAGGCATTAAGTTGTGAATTTTCTATCTCAAACACGGACCACACGTTGTCATCGGTGCTCTCTTCAATGGTGTATACCCCTATGCACCTGTCACCTTTGTACAGCGTAACCTGTGCTCCTGTGTCAGAAAGTTTACGGCTTTCTTTATCCTTAAGGGAAGAATAAGAAGCAACGGAATATCTTATAAGCATTTCGTCCGTTGCATTAAAGGTTATAGTCTCGGGACTTCCCCCTTTATCGCTGTCTGTATCAAGAGCGGCAATCACCTGCCCTGTTTCATCCTCAATATCACTCTCAAAGTAATTGAGCTTCTCTGTAACATCTCCTGATGTAATACTCAGGTGTGCGTCCAAATCCTGTTCCCCATTCCACACAAGCACCGCTCTGTAGGTGTCCTCATTCATCACAGGGCTCACATAGACGTTACCGCCATTACCACTTTGCTCCAAGGTTATAAACCCCTGGGCGGTAATCTGTGCGGTGTACTCCTCAGTGGCAGGCACAGTGGCTGTAGCCTCGCCGTTTTCATCAGTATATGCTGTGAGAGTATCGCCCTTTTTGTCCTTAAGGTATTCACCCTCAGCTGTTACAAAAACTATCCTTGCGCCTGCAACACCCTTGAGGTTTGTGGCAGAAGCAACGTAAAAGCTCACTTCCTTTGTGGGAATGTTATTAATTCCTACAGAGAAAATAACCGCAAATCCCACTGCAAGGACAAGCACCGCCGCCACTAAAGTTGACCAAAGCGGAAGTCTGTTTTTGCCTTGCTTTTCCCTGTGAGCTTGAAGGTCAATTATATTTTCCCTATTCTCAAGGTTGGAGAGGATTTTCTCTTTAAAACCTTGGGGAAGCTGTACACTGTCTACAGATTTTCTGTATTCGTCAAAAAACTTCTTATCAGTCAAAAAAATCATCTCCTAACTTTGTTTTTAGTATGCTCCGACCTCTTTGCAATCGGGTAGCCACCGCTGACTCGGTGAGTTTTATTATCTTTGCTATTTCCTTCTGGCTGTAGCCCTCATAGTAAAACAGATGTATAACAATTCTGTACTTGGGCTCAAGGGTTTTCACAACCTCCCAAAGTCCTGAGGAATAGCTGTCATATACACTTATATTTTCATCAAGCTGAACAGAGTTTCTGCGATAAGCCGAGGTGAGGGTATTCTTGCAGATATTTATAAGCACCCGGATAAGCCAAGCTTTTTCGTGGTCATCAGACTCAAAGGAGGGTGACTTTGTCAGGTATTTTACCAGTGTGTCCTGCACTGCGTCCTGAGCATCCTCCATACTGCGCAGGTATGTGCAGGCAATACGCATAAGGCTGTCGCCGTACTTTGTAAGCACAGCCTGAGCCCTCTTGGTATCATAAGGCAACTTCCCCACCTCCTTACATAAATAATACAAAGTAAAACAGCGAAACATCTCACAATTTCCAGAAAATTTTCAAAATTTTCCCCTTTAATCTGTTTAGTATAATAATATACCAAACAAACAGCAAAATCCAGCACATACACAAATCCCTGCAAAAAAACCTATCCCCCATTGCAGACCTTACTGTTTGTGTGCTATAATTCACTTATCGACACTAAGCTACAATTAATACACAACCCCACAGGAGGACATATAATGAATTTTAAATTACCCCAGCTGAGCTGGTTTAGACAGATTCAGGACAACCGACCCGTCAAGAACTTCCTCACCGGCTCCTTGGGCACTGACCCTGAGCACGGCTGTCTCAGAAAAAGAACCTTCAACTACAAGGTAAACGCCATAGAAATACCTCAGGAGGGTCAGGAAGATAAGATTATGCTTTCTGCCTCCTGCTATATCAGGCTTCCTTGGGCACAGAACCTTGAGTGTGTAAACCATCAGTTTATGGAGTTTGAATTCTCCGCAGAGGGAATTTCTCAGGCAGAGCAGTGGCTTGAGGAGCAGTACAAAAAGCTTATGCTCCACACCGCAGACTCAGCTGAAAACAACTGATACAATCAGAAAGGATTTAGTATGAAAAAGTTCATCTCTCTTTTCATCTGTTTTCTTTTGCTTTTAACCATAACCCCCTGTATCTGTGCAACCGAGGCTGAGTCTGACCTTAACACACTCTCACTGCCTGACGGAAACACTTATCCTGTTTATGAAATATCACAGAGTGATACAGTATATAACAAAACTGCAGAAAGGGTAGTTATCCCTGAAAACATCCTGAGCATTGATGACAACACCTTCTCAGATTGTACCGAACTCAAGGATATAAGTATTCACCCCAATCTTCAGTACATAGGCAACTCAGCATTTGAAAACACTGCGTACTACAACACCCCCGACAACTGGAAAGACGGCGTACTCTACATAGGCAACTGCCTTATTAAGGCAGACCCTGCGGTTATCACCGACACATACACCGTCCGCGAAGGCACAACCCTTATTGCAAGCGGTGCCTTCAAAGGCTGTGAAAAACTAAGCACCATCACACTTCCCAACTCTGTAAAATATGTAAACAAATATGCCTTCACTAACACAGCATATTACAACAACCCGGACAATTGGGAAAACGGCGTGCTTTATCTGGGAGGAATACTTCTGGGTATTTCTGCAGACTTCACAGGCGACCTTACAATAAAAGACTCTGTCACATCTATTGCGGACCATGCTTTTGAACACTGCGAAAACCTCACATCCGTAACAACCCCCGATTCACTTATGCATATCGGTAAATCTGCATTTATCGGTTGCATAGCTCTCTCAAGTGTTCATCTGGGCAAAGCCATAGAAACTCTGGGTACAGGCTGTTTTTCCTGGTGCCTCAACCTTTCACAGATAACCCTTTCTCAGGGAAACCGAAATTTTGCAATCTATGAATCAATCCTTTACAACAAAGACCTCACACAAGTTGTGTGCTGTCCCCCTCGGCTTTCAGGCAACATCACCCTGCCTGAAACCGTCAGAGAGATTTTACCCTATGCGTTCCTCTGCTGCACAAAATTACAATCCGTAGTTTTATCCGAAAATCTTCTGTACATTGATAGTTTCGCTTTCAGCACTACACATCTTAACAGTGTAAAACTGCCTGAAAACCTGTGTTACATCGGTGACTATGCTTTTTTAGACAATGACTTTATCACCGAGATAACTATACCTGACAATGTAAAGGAGCTGGGAGCATACGCCTTTTCAGAGTCTTATTATCTCAGGAAGGCAACAGTGGGAAAAGGTATTACCTCAATCCCTTATTCCTGTTTTGCTTACTGCGAAAAACTAAAAGAAGTAACTTTAACAGGAAACAACATAACCTACATATCAGCCACTGCATTTGAGAATACCGTTTTGGTAAATGACACCTCTTCATACGACAGTTACGGCAGACTAATACTCTCAGACCGTTACCTTATTCGGGTAGCCCCTGACATTCCCTACTGTTCAATACCCGAAAACGTCATCTGCATTGCAGACAGTGCCTTTGCACCCGCCCTTGAAAAAGGCGTGCTCAAAACGATTTACATTCCCGAGCATATCCCCGACCTCTACCAGGCTGTATTCGGTGCACCCCTTGACGGCGTTACCATATACTACGCAGGTACTACCGACAACTTCGACCATATATCTGACCTTGATTATAATAAACTTGACCTGCACACAAAGACTTCTCATTCCACTGAAAGCTTAACAGTATGTCTCGCAGGCGGTTTCTATCTGTTCATAATAGTGATTGTTATCATCAATAACACCGTAGCTAAAAAAGCAAAGAAAAGAGGCACAGAAAATGACCCTGAGTAAAAAGAAATTTTCATTGAGTCTTATCCTTCTGTTCTCTGCACTTGCTCTTGCCGTGCTGTATATATTCCTTGATGTTATGGCAGGAAACCTGCCTATTAACAGTTATGGATTCAGATTAAATCTATGTTACAGCATAATCTCTGTTTTCCCTGTTGTTATGACACTCACCTTTGTAATTATGGAAAGATTACTCCATAACTTAAACCCAAGAATATACCTGCTGATTATATTTCTATTCAAGTTGTTTCTGCCCGTGATTCTCGATTTCACAGGAACAGACGATTTAAATGTGATGTATTTCTGCAGCACTGCAGAAAATTACAGTTTTACTTTAATCACCGCATATATATTAATCATTGTTCTGGTTGTTGCTCTGACAATAGCTTCACGAGGCATTCTCAGAGTGTACAGTGTATTCTCAGCACTTATATGTGCAGGCAGTGCAGTGTTTTACTTTTGTTCCGAATCCTGTTCTACTTTCTGCATTGTAAAAGAAACTCTGGCGATATGTGTTGACTTACTCTTTCTGGCTTCTCTCTTTATTCTCAGTGATTATTTGAAAGAAAATAACGAACTTGCGTTTATGATGAAATTTGGTAATCTGATTTTTCCATCCTTGCAGGGCTCTGAGCAAAACAACAGTGCATCTGATGACGCAGACAATATTTTTGAGAAAATCCTTGATGATGACTGCACAGAAGAAAGCTCCGTTACAAAACCTTACTGCGGAACAAAAAAATATATCTTTGTAAGTTATGCACACAAAGACTATCACATTGTATTGCCTATAATCAAACGCATGATAAAAGAAGGATACCGTGTCTGGTTTGATAAAGGTATTGACCCGTTTACAGAATGGGACGAAAATATAGCCACTCACATTGATAACTGCGGATATTTTGCAGCATTCATATCTGACAACTATCTCAGTTCAGACAACTGTAAAGACGAACTTAACTATGCACGCGATTTAGATAAAGACCGTCTTGTTATTTATATTGAAAAAACGGCCCTGCCATCAGGCATTGCAATGCGTATCAATCGTATACAATCTGTTTTCATGTACGAATATAGTAACGAAGAGGAATTTTACGATAAACTGTTCTCTACAAAAAACATTGAATCTTGTCGCAGCTGAGAATAAATATCAACTTCAGCACAAAAAACCACATTAAACACCCTCACCTGACAACACATCACAAAACAACGGACGTGCATTCTCACACGTCCGTTGTTGTTTTACCTGAGTTTTTAATTTTTCTTATAAGCATCAGCACAAATCCTGTTACAGCTCCTGCCACTGAGCTCAGAGCATACACTGCTATCACCAACTCACAGTCATTTGTAACGTACAGATACACTCCTGCAAAAAAACCGATAACCGTCACATCCATACACAAAAGCACTGTATGTATTGCAGGGGTTAAAGTTCTTTTATATTCACAGAAAAGAATCATCAGCAAATTAATAATCCCCATTGCAATGCAAATGGCAAAATAAAGAGTTGTCACCTTATGAGTGTAGATATATCCAAAAGTCATCCAAGGCATTATAAGCATTGCAATACTGTTCACAACAAACACCAATACTCTCAGCGACGTCTGCATAGCCTTTGCTTTATTCCGATTCAGTTGTGCCATATTAACCGCTCCCGTCTTTAATCTTTATTTCATAATACTTCTGCCTAACAAATTCGTCAAGAAAATTGTTTACAATTCTCCTAAATACTTGACTTTTCTTTAAAAGACTAATATGATATACAAGGTAATATAAACAGATGAAAGGAAACGTTAATTATGAAAAGAATTCTTGCAGCAGTTATGGCTCTTGTTCTCTGTATGGCATTTTGTGCTTGCAGCAAAACACAAAACATCGGAGACACTGTAGAGGTTGAAAATTTCAACTACAAATTCACAGACTTTCAGATTGCAGACAGCGTTACTCTCACCGATGATTTCTCAGGTGATTTCCTGTTGCCCACAGGTACAGGCGATAAAGAGTTCACTGCTCCCGGCGGCACCAAGCTCCTCTGTTTCTCAGGTGAGTATACCTACACAGGCACCGACACCGAGGACTCCGATGTAATAAGAACTCTCTTTGTTCCTATCGTAAAGTGCAAGGGCGAAAGATTTGACACAAACTATATGATCCTTACAAAGGCTCCCGACAACAAATGGTACAACCTGAACTCCGACTTAAGCTGGGATACAAGACAGGAGTCAGGTCTTGATATGAACTCCCTGAGCTTCGACTTGGAGCCTCAGGACACCATTGAGTTCAGAGGCTTCATCTACATTTCTGAAGAAGCAGCAGAAGCAGGTCTGAGCAAGATCAACTTCTATATGGACACAGTAAAGTTCAATCTCGGCTAATAACCAATAAACACAGACACACACATATAAACTTAACCTCCCTCTTTTTCAGAGGGAGGTTTTTTGTGCCCTTTTTCAGGGTGCAGAATGTTTTTTCACATAGTTTTCCACATTCCGCAATTTTTCATCTGACACACTGTTTCCTTCCCCCTTACAATCCCCTAACCTTCCCTGACCTGACCTTTATATTATATTGAATTATCTTGTATTTACTTGTCTTATATTTACTTGACTTATATTATATTTAATTAACTTATATTATATTGGGACGGATTTTTTCCGACTTTTTTCCGACTTTCCGTAAACAAAAAATCAACCCTCTATAAATTCATACTCTTTTCTCTCATTTACATACAATTGAGAAAGTTCGTTTCTGTAGAGAGAATCTGTCTTTTTCGATGGCTGTATTCTGTTGTGCACATACCAGTGCTTCACCACAAACACATCCTTAACACTCAGCAGAAAGCCCTCCTCAATAAGCTCCTGCAGATTCTCTGCCGAGACACCGCACAGACGCATAACGCTACGGGGATTAATCACAACCCCCTCATCATCACACCGAAGCACATAGTGAGTATACAGCACCTTGGCCCTGTCACTCAGGTCCAGATATTTTTCGCTTTCATAAACATCAATGCAGATACATCTTCTTTTAGCCATAAAAAAACTCCTTGATTAAAACTTCAGGGTATATCCCCTACAAACAGTAAAATCAAAGAGAAAAATTGCATAAAAATATGCAACAAAAAACGCATTGCAAGGTTTTTCTCCTTACAATGCGTTGTTATTTTACCTACTTACCAAAGACTCCGCACATTATTGACGCTTTGACTCTTTTTGCACTGAAATAACCACCCACAGCAGTCATCAGCACCATAAATACAAACAAAAATGAAGGTATAAACATAGGCAGAGTAGGCCATGCCCTGTACACAATGCACATCACAAACAGGATAATCTGAAATATTGCACACAGAGCCGCATACACCATTGCAAAAACAAGCACAACTGTATTGAGCCTGAGCGTCACCTCTGCCTTTGTGCCCTGTTCATCTTCAGTCACACGGACTTTTATCTCAGGCATAAAGGAGTTGCGGGGTGCAAGTGCATTTGTCCTCCTACAGGGGAGAAACAATGTTCCCTTTTCTTTATCGTAAGACTTGACTCTATAACGGAAATCCCCTACGCAGAAATCCGCTTTAAGAATGTTATTGAAGAGTTCTTCCTGAGAAAGTTTAGATCTGTAGTCAAAAATAAATCCAGACCATATACCCATACCCGCTCCTCCTCTTTACAGAATTTTTTCCATTCCTATTTTCTGAACTGTCAGGCCCATTGCCTCGTAGAATTTCTGAGCGCTCTCGTTCTTTGCCCAGACATTCAGTGTCACATTATAGCAACCGATATTCCTTGCAAAGTCAATGGTATATTCATACAATACCTTGCCCACGTGCTGATTGCGTTCTTCCTCGTCCACACACAAATCGTCTATGTAAAGAGTCTTGTTATCCTCAAGGGATGTGTGTCCCTTCACCTCATGGATAATTGTGAAGCAGTGACCCAGCACCTTGCCTGACTCCTCATCAACCGCTACAAAAAGAGGTGTGCTGTCATCCTTTATAATTTCCGCAAGCTCCTCATCACGGTACTTCTTGCCCTCAGGCTTAAACAAATCGGGTCTGCCCACATGGTGCACATAAAGCACCTGCCTGAGCAGGTTGTTAATACCCTCTATGTCCTTTACTTCAGCCCGTCTTATGATCATAATTACACCCCGCTTATGATACCCAAAAAAATCCAGAAACTAGCAAGAACAAAATAAACAATTGCCAATATAATACCTGAAATGATATTTCTCTTACGGTTTACACCATTTTTCCTGAGTATTATACCTGAAATCAGAGAAGCTACCGCAGCAAGGAAACACAGGAAAAATCCCGCACCCAAAACAGCAGCATTCGGATTCAAAAACTCAGTTATAATTGCCATAATAATTATAAGCGCCAAAGGCATTGTAAATGAAGCAACAAAGAAAGAAAATGCTAACTTATCCAGAGTCTTTAATTCTTCAGGGATTTTCTTCTCTCCGTTCTGAGTCTCAGGAACCTCAGGTGCTTTCTGCAGATTGCTTCTGCACACAAGCTCAGGCACACGGGAATTCTCAGAAAGTTCAGATTTTTTCACCATGTAAAGAAGAGTATTGGCAGTAAAAACATAAAAATCCTTTGTGTTCCAATACCGCTCAATTTCAGACAGCTCAATATAAGAACAGCCTACAAATCTGCCGTTTCTGTGCACAGTGAGCCTCAGGCAATCATCAAAGAATTCATACAGATACTCTCCCTGTGCAACCCTCTTATCGCTATGCTGTGCCACATATTTTCTGCGTTTAAATCTCATCACCCAAGCAGCTGCAATAAAAATAAGCGCCGCAAACATAAGACCTACCTCAAAGCGGTTTGTGCCAAGGAAAATCAGATATATTATAAACAAAACGGTCCAGATAACCGAGACAACAATCATTTTCACAACAGGACGTTTATCAATTTCGTTTCGCATATTTTTAAGTTCCTGCTCTGTGTATGTAAAAGTATAGCTTTCAAGGGGAGTTCTTTCGTCCCTGTTAAAATCTGTCATAACCTTTCTCCTTTCAGAGTCAATCTAATTAATATAATATATCCTACAGCATAAAAAATCAATACACCGCCAAGAAAACTCTCAGCGGTGTATAAGTAAGCTTAATTATCACAAAAACTGTCGGATATTAATTGTCAGCTCTTCCTCAAGATTAATAAGGCGCTTTGCAATATCCTTGGAAACCTCGTCTGCCGCCTTGTACTGATTAAGATAGCGGTTAAGGCTTTTTACACCCATATTACATCCGTCTGTCATCAGGTCTGCAACAGTTTTGTCGGAGTCCTCAATTCCCAGCTTCACGTTTGTTTTCATCCATGACATACCCTTTGCAATAGGGTTGGGGTCTTTGCCGTCATCGCGGTATTTGTCAAGGAGAACCTCCAACTCTGAGCGAAGCTTTTCGTGCTCCTGCTTGCAGTCTGTGAGAAGCTTCCTGAGCTTCTCCGAATGTACGTGGGGTGTCACATCATCAATAGAGGTAACTCCCATCTTTATGCCAGCGTCACATTCACGCAGAAGTTTGATTGTATCCTGTTCTACCATAGGGCATTGCTCCTTTTTGTTTTCTTACAAAAAGTATGCCCTTTGACAACGTAAATTATTATATTTTTTGAAAGGTCATTGCACCGGGTAGGGACGACCATATGTCGTCCGAGGCTCCCTCAGAGAGGGAAGACTCCCTCTCTGAGGGAGATGTCACGAAGT
>JAZSLX010000060.1:0-7848 GCA_045535605.1 Ruminococcus sp. | reverse complement strand
GAATGAGAATTATAGTTGATGCTTTCGGAGGAGACAACGCTCCTCTTGATATTATAAAGGGCAGTGCAGATGCCATCAAAGAGTTTGGAGTTGACATTACACTCACAGGCGATGAGAGCATAATAAGAAAAGTTTGCGCCGAGCAGGGCATAGATGCAGAGCAGTTTACAATCGTTCATGCCGATTCTGTAATTGACCAGAACGAAGCAGGCTCCGAAATTATGAAGTCCAAATCTGATTGTTCAATGGCTGTAGGACTCAAACTACTTGCCGCCGGTGAGGGTGACGCCTTCATCTCTGCAGGTAACAGCGGTGCTGTCTGCGTTGGTGCAACCCTTCTTGTAAAGAGAATCAAGGGTATTTCCCGTCCCGGCTTTGCTCCCGTTATCCCCGGTGTCAGGGGTCACTTTATGCTTATGGACAGCGGTGCAAACCTTCAGTGCAGACCTGAGATGCTCCGCCAGTTCGGCATTATGGGCTCCATATACATGAACAAGGTACTGGGTGTCAAGAATCCCAGAGTAGGCCTTGCAAACGTTGGCACAGAAGAACACAAGGGTACAGAGATTCAGCAGGAGGCATACGCACTTCTCAAGAAAGCATCCGTGAACTTTATTGGTAATGTTGAGGGCAGAGATGTTCCCAACGATGTGTGTGACGTTCTTGTATGCGACGGCTTCACAGGTAACCTTATCCTAAAGACCTACGAGGGTGTTGCTATTGCTCTTATGAAGAAAATCAAAGGTATATTTATTAAGAACCTTAAGAATAAAATTGCGGCCGCTCTTGTTATGAAAGATGTTAAAGGCCTTAAAAAGCAGTTTGATTACAGCGAACACGGCGGTGCTCCTATTCTCGGTGTCAAGAAGCCTGTTTTCAAAGCACACGGCAATGCAGACGCAGTTACCTTCAAGAATGCTATCAAGCTCACTGTTCAGTATGTTGAGCGTGATGTAATCGGTGAGATTTCTGGGGCACTTGAAAAAATCAAGGCAGAGGGTTGATTCAGATGACCGAACTTCAGCAGAAAATCGGATATGAGTTCAGGGATTTATCACTTCTTACAGTTGCCCTGACACACTCCTCATATTCCAATGAGGTTGGCAAAAACACAAAATGTAACGAGAGAATGGAGTTCTTAGGTGATTCTGTGCTTTCTCTTGTTGTTACAAACTACATATACATAAACTTCACTCAGTTTCCTGAGGGGGACCTTACCCAGCTTCGTGCATCCCTTGTATGTGAGAAAACTCTCTATAAATTTGCAAAGATGATAGATTTGGGTAAGTACATCAAGCTCAGCCGCGGCGAGCGTCACGGGGGAGGAGCTGACAGACCATCTATTCTTTCAGATGCATTTGAGGCCCTCATTGCTGCAATCTACCTTGACGGCGGTTATGATAGGGCAATGGATTTTGTAATGGCTTTCATAGAGCCCGAGGTTAAGAACATCCGCAAAAAGCCTCAGAAGGACTATAAAACCACATTACAGGAGATTGTCCAGAAAAACCCCGGCGAGAAGCTTGAGTACCGACTTGTAAGCGAGAGCGGTCCTGACCATAATAAGCACTTTGTGGCAGAGGTGCTTCTCAATTCCAATTCTATCGGCAGAGGCGGCGGCAGAAGCAAAAAAGAAGCTGAACAGCAGGCAGCCCGTGTTGCATTGGAGTTGATGGGCTATTAAACGCTCAAACGTTTCTATATTTGTTCCCTTTGCAGGTTGTCCCAACAGGTGCAGTTTCTGCGACCAGCACACAATCACAGGGGTAGTCAAAGCTACAACTGCTGACGATGTCCGTCGGGCTGTGGAAACAGCATTAGCCTCAGATGGTATCGATTCTCAAAACTCAGAAATTGCCTTCTTCGGTGGGTCTTTCACTGCCATAGACAGGGACTATATGGTGTCACTTCTCAGTGCCGCCAATGAGTATAAAAAATATTTCAAAGGTATCAGAATCTCAACCAGACCTGATTGTATAGATGAAGATGTGCTATCACTTCTCAAGTCCTTCTCGGTTACATCAATCGAGCTTGGTGCTCAGTCTATGAGTGATGATGTACTCGCCCTTAACACAAGGGGACATAACAGCGATAGTGTTCGTGAGGCATCCCGACTCATTAAGAAATTCGGCTTTTCCTTGGGACTTCAGATGATGACAGGACTTTATGGAAGCTGTGATGAGATGGACGAGTACACTGCACGTGAGTTTATTAAACTATCACCTGATACTGTCAGGATTTACCCCACAGTTATCCTTGAAGGAACTAAGCTTTCTGAGCTGTTCTTAAAAGGTGACTATATTCCTCAGACAGTTGACTCTGCAGTATCACTGTGTGCACGGCTTATTCCTATGTTTGAAAATGCAGGTATATCCGTTATCAGGGTAGGACTTCACAGCAGTGACACAATGGAAAGCAGTATTATAGCAGGTGCATATCACCCTGCGTTCAGAGAATTATGCGAAAGCCGTATTTTTCTCTCAGATATAATTAACAAACTAAATGAAGATAAAATGCCTAAGGGGAGAATCACAATAAAAGTACCTCCAAAGGCTGTATCTAAAGTAACAGGACAGAAAAAGTCAAACCTGACAGCACTTGAAAATTTGGGATATACTCCTCAGCTTGTTGAGGATAGTTCTCTTTCAGGACGTCAGATAATAATAGAGGAAGGCTCAGATTATGCTCCTTAAATCCTTAGAGCTTCAAGGCTTTAAAACATTTCCCGATAAAACTAAATTAACCTTCAACACAGGTATCACCGCAGTTGTAGGCCCTAACGGTTCAGGCAAGAGTAACATCAGTGATGCTATCCGATGGGTACTGGGTGAGCAGGCTCCAAAGAGTCTCCGTTGTTCCCGTATGGAGGATGTTGTTTTCAACGGCACTACAGGCAGAAAACAGCAGGGCTTTGCTGAGGTTACACTCACCATCGACAATGCCGACAGAGCGCTCCGCTATGACGGCGATGTTGTATCTGTAACCCGCAGATACTATCGTAGCGGTGAGAGTGAATATCTTATCAATAAGACACAGGTCCGTCTCAAAGATATCAATGAGCTGTTTATGGATACAGGTCTCGGCAGAGACGGTTATTCCATGATCGGACAGGGTAAGATTGACAGTATCGTTTCTTCAAAGAGTGACGACAGACGTGAAATTTTTGAAGAAGCCGCTGGTATCTCACGATACAGATACAGAAAGATTGAAGCAGAGCGAAAGCTCTCCCGCACAGAGGAGAACTTAGTCCGTCTGCGTGATATTGTTTCTGAGCTTGAATCAAGAATCGGACCTTTAAAGACACAGGCTAAAAAAGCCCATAGCTTCCTTGAGTATTCAGGGGAGAAGCGCGGTCTTGAAATCGCCCTCTGGCTTGATACTCTCAATAAATCCTCAGGCGTTATCAGAGAATACGAGGATAAAATTGCTATCTGTGAAAATCAGTGTAATGACGCTGACAAGGTGCTTGCAGAAATCACCGAGCAGACAGATTCTCTTTATGCAGAGAGCGGTCAGATGTCTTCACTTCTTGAACAGCTTCGTACACTCATTTCAACCTGCGAGGCAGAAATTGCCGATAAGCGTTCAGCTGTGTCCGTTGCCAATAATGATATTCTTCATAATAACGAAAATATAAGCAGGATTCGTCAGAGCCTCCAGCAGATAGACGAACAATCAGTAGATATTCAGAAAGAAATTACTGAAAAGCTTAAGAAGATTGAAGAAATCAAAAAGTCAATTGCAAGCAAGCAGAAGCAGTACGATGAGCTGGCAGATGCCCTCAACAATATCAACGTTGACGCAAGCCGCAGCTCTGATACCTTGCAGGAGATTACTGCCTCCGTTGCAGCTCTCAGCGCAAAACAGGCAGATGCAAGGGTTACTCTTATGACAAGTGCATCTTCTGTCACAGAGCTTGAAAGTCGTATTTCTGTCCTGAATGATAGCAAACAAAAGCGTCAGGAGCAACTTTCTACTCTTGATGAAATGCTTTCAAACTATAAAACACAGCTTGAGGGTGCTCAGCGCACAATAACTCAGCTAACGAACTCAATCAAGGGTCTTGAGATGAAGCTTGCTTCTAAAGAAGGAAGGCTCTCAGACCTTCGTCAAAAGGCAGAAAAGCTCACTCTTGATGCAGGTGAAAAAGCCCGCAGAGCTAAAGTCCTGCAGGACCTTGAGCAGAATATGGACGGCTTCAGCCAGTCTGTAAAAGCTGTAATGCAAGGTGCCAAAGCAGGTGCTCTCAAGGGTATCCGCGGTCCTGTTTCCAGAATTATCGCAGTGCCTTCAGAGTACGCAGTTGCTATTGAAACTGCTCTCGGCTATGCAATGCAGAATATTGTTACAGCAACTGAGGAGGACGCAAAGCGTGCAATTGCTTACCTGAAACAGCATAATGCAGGCCGTGCCACCTTCCTGCCTGTAAATACAATCAAAGGCAGAAAGCTTACAGAGCAAGGACTTGATGATTGCTATGGTTTCGTAGGCATAGCTTCAGACCTTTGTTCCTGCGAGGAGCAATATGATTCAGTTCTCCTTTCACTTCTTGGCAGAATTGCTGTTTTTGATGACCTTAACAGTGCCACAACAGCCGCTAAGAAGTATGGATATAAATTCAAGGTTGTAACCCTTGACGGACAGGTTGTAAACGCAGGCGGCTCACTGACAGGCGGTTCCTTTGCCAAAAACTCAGGACTTCTCAGCCGTTCTTCAGAAATTGCCCGTATCCGTCAGGAGGCAGACGAGCTTATGAAGAAGGCAGAAATGGCAAAGGCAGATTTAGTTTCAGCTCAGAGCGAAACCTCTGCTATCGAGGCTGAGCTTCTCGGTTATCGTGCCGACCTCTCCAAGGCTTCTCAAGAGCTTGTCCGTATCGAGGCAGAAACAAAAGCCTGCGAGAACGAGCACACTGCAACTGTACAGGTATTGTCTGAAATTGATACAGAAATCACCTCCTGCAACAGCAGAATAGTTAATCTCAAAAAGGCTATGGCTGAGGCAGAGGTTGTTATCTCCAAGTTTACCGAGGAGATTAATGCCCTTGAGTCCCGTGCCGCAGAAATCAGCGGAAGCCGTATGAGTCTTAAGGAAAAACGAGAGGAATTCTCTGAAAAACTTCAGCAGCTACGCCTTGAGATTGTAACCTTAGAAAAGGACGTAGAAAACCTCACATCTGATATAGAAGACGCAAAGCTTGCTGAGAATAATCAGGAAGCTCACAAGTCAGAGCTTCTCAAGGAAATAGAGGAATTAGAAAAATCAAATGCCCTTATTGCATCACAAATTCTGGAGCTTGAAGCAGAAATTAAGGCACTTGAAGATAAAATTAATGAGGCACGTAAGGATATAGATAACGCATCTAACCGCCGTGACGAGATTGAACGTGAGTCAATCCGCCTCAGACAGCTTGAAAAGGACAAGATGTCCGAGCGTGAGCACGCTTCCTCGGAGCTTGCACGTCTGCAGGAGAGAAAGCTCAATATGCAGAGCAAGTACGATTCAATTATCCAGAAGCTCTGGGATGAATACGAGCTTACCCGTCTGGAGGCAGAAGCTCACGCCGCAGAGATAGAGGATATTCCTGCCGCACAGCACAGACTCACAGAGCTTAAGCAGAAGATTAAATCCCTTGGCTCTGTCAATGTGGGTGCTATTGAGGAATACAAAGAGGTATCTGAGCGATACGAGTTTATGTCCGCTCAGGTAGAGGACGTTGAAAAGTCAAAGAAGGAGATTCTGAATCTTATCGGTGAACTTACAAAGAAGATGAAGGAGTCCTTCATCGAAAGCTTTGTTCTCATCAATAAGCACTTCGGCTCTACCTTTACCGAGCTTTTCGGCGGCGGTACAGCAAAGCTTGTGCTCACTGACCCTGAGGATACTCTTGGAAGCGGAATTGATATTTCCGTTCATCCTCCGGGCAAGATTGTGACTAATCTTGACGCACTCTCAGGTGGAGAGAAGGCTCTGGTTGCTATCGCTCTCTACTTTGCAATTATGAAGGTTCGTCCCTCAATGTTCTGCGTAATGGACGAGATCGAAGCGGCTCTTGACGAGGTCAACGTTGACCGTTTTGCACGTTACCTGCGAAACCTCACCGACTCAACTCAGTTCATCACCATTACTCACAGACGTGGTACTATGGAAGAAGCAGATGTACTTTATGGTGTTACAATGCAGGAGCAGGGTGTTTCCAAGCTTTTGGAGCTTCGTGCCACAGAGGTTGCAGAAAAGCTTAAGATGATGGCAAATTAAATACAATATATTCATATAAAGGAAGATATATATGGGATTATTCAGTAAGATAAAAGCGGGCTTAAAAAAGACCCGCGACGCAGTAGTGGGTCAGATTGACTCAATGCTCAAATCCTTTAAGAAGATCGATGATGAGCTTTTTGAGGAGCTTGAAGAACTCCTTGTTATGGGTGATGTAGGTGTACCTACTGCAGAAAAAATCTGCGATGAGCTCAGATTAAGAGTTAAGAAGGAGGGTATCACCGACCCTGCACAGATCAACACACTTCTGTGTGAGATTGTTGCTGACCTTCTTCGTGGAAATCAGGAGCTTAAAATTTCCACTAAGCCCTCCGTTATTCTCGTTATCGGTGTAAACGGTGTCGGCAAGACTACAACTATCGGAAAGCTTGCAAATGATTTGAGAAGTCGCGGTAAGCGTGTAACTCTTGCTGCTGCAGATACCTTCCGTGCTGCCGCCATTGACCAGCTTCAGATATGGGCTGACAGAAGTAGCGCAGATATTGTCAAGCAGAATGAGGGTTCAGACCCTGCGGCTGTAGTTTTCGATGCAATTTCCTCTGCAAAAGCAAAGGGTAGTGATGTTATCATCTGCGATACAGCAGGCAGACTTCACAATAAAAAGCATCTTATGGATGAGCTTGCTAAAATCAACAGAATCATTGATCGTGAGCTTCCCGATGCTGATAAGGAGATTCTCCTTGTTCTTGATGCAACTACAGGTCAGAATGCAGTAAATCAGGCGGTTGAATTCAGAAAAGCCACAGGCATTACAGGTATCGTTCTCACAAAGCTTGACGGTACTGCTAAGGGTGGTGTTGTACTTGCTATCCGTGACGGACTTGATATTCCCGTTAAGTACATCGGCGTAGGCGAGCAGATTGACGATTTACAGCCCTTCGACCCCGATTCTTTTGCAAAGGCTCTCTTTGATACAGGTGAAAATAATGACTGATTTTCTCATTGCTACCAATAACGCCCATAAGGTTGAGGAGTTTAAGCGTATACTCCTGCCTCTGGGTATTAACGTTATTTCTGCAAAAGACGCAGGAATCGATTTAGGCGATGTTGTTGAGGATGGAGAAACCTTTGCAGAAAACGCAAAAATCAAAGCACTCTCAGCTTTCAGAAAATCAGGACTTCCCTCAATAGCAGACGACTCTGGTCTTTGTGTTGATGCACTTTTGGGTGCTCCCGGTATATATTCCGCCAGATTCGGCGGCGAGGATATTCCTCAGTCAGAACGCAACGCGCTCCTTCTCAGCGAAATGATTAAGAGCGGAAACAATATCCGTACAGCAAGATTTGTAAGTTCTATCTGCTGTGTTATTGCTGAGGATGATATAATCGCCGTTGAAGGTATATGTGAGGGTACAATCGCAGATAGCCCCTGCGGTGATGGCGGTTTTGGCTATGACCCCTTGTTCATTTACGAGGACGGCAGATGCTTTGGTTTAATAAGCGGTGACGAAAAAGACGAAGTCAGTCATCGTGGCAGATCGCTCAGAGCCCTGCGCGATAAATTAATTAACAGAAAGGATGTGCTGTAATGCTTACAAGTAAACAGCGTGCATATCTTCGCGGACTTGC
>JAZSLX010000070.1:0-3346 GCA_045535605.1 Ruminococcus sp. | reverse complement strand
TCGCCGGCAATGGCAGGTCCCGAAACTCCCATTAGTGAACATATAAACACAAGAACATAGGTTCCGTAAAGAAGCTTTTTCGGTGCAGTCAGATTATCGCTTTTCTTTATGTAACGGGGCTGAACATCACGGTTTGTCGGCATATTCAGAAAGAAGATAAAGAGAAACACAAGGGCCGCCACCATTACAAAACGGAAGGTGGGGAAGCCGATAGGCAGAAACTCGTTTTGGAGTAATGCAATCATAAAGGTTGCTACACCGTAGGCAAAGGTCAGGTGTTTTATGGTGGTTTTTTCAGAAAGATAGTTGACCATCAGAAAGGTTTCAAAGCCTATCATCAGACAGCAGGAGAAAATCTGAACATAGATTAGCAGACGCAAGGCATCCTCAGGCAGAGGAAGGAACAATCCCCCGACCGACAAAAGAGCGATGCCTGTGGCGATTCGTTGAGTCCATACCACAGTCCTCGGCAGAAATATCATCCAAAGTATACTAAGTACATAGCATACTGCAATAAGTGTGGTTGCGTTGTCCATATCAACGGGAAGGGGTGTTTTGCCGTCAATGGTCAAAGACGGGCCCACAAAATAGATAAAGCCCATCTGCCAGAAGCTAAACATAGCAAAGCACACAAGAAGCCATAGCGGTTTGTCCTGCCGCTTTTTTAAATTTTCCGTAAGAAGTGATTCGTTCACAGCTTAACCTCCTTTTTTGTCCCAAAAGAGGGGTATTCCCACTCTTTTGAGGAAGAAATCGTCAATTCGGGTAATGATTCCCCCAATATCCCACCAGTGTGGGATATGAAAAAATATAGGAAACTATTATAATTTAACTGAGATAAGAGGAAGGACTTTTTCGATTATTATACATTATAGCTAATAGTTTTTCAACCGATTGTTAGCAAAACTACCTGAATAGGCATTATTTACCAATATAACCCCTTATTGGGTAGGTTACTAACTTTTTGATATAAAGTATAATCGTTTCAGGGGGAATTGTATGGGAAAATTAAACTATTTTGACTATCTCGCTCTGGCACAAAATGAATATAATTTATTACTGGAAAAATACCCCGAGCTTGCCTTGCTTTCCAAACGGGAGTTCGAGGTTTTTGCACAGCTTCTAACAGACAAGACTCAGGCTCAGATTGCCGAGATGTTGTATATTTCCTATTCTTCTGTGCATTTCCATTGTAAAAATATTTACAAAAAACTGAATATTAACAGCCGAAAGCAACTGTTGATTAAATACAAAGAAATTTAAGGAGGCTTATCCATGGGATTTTTAGAAAGAGCAATTCGCCGAGGTGTAAGCGACGCCGTCGGCAAAGCTGTTGGTCAGGCGATTACAAATGCCGTTGAGCCAAAGGCTACGGAGCTTGTTAATAAAGCCGCTGATAAACTCGACAATACTGCCGAAGCTGTTGCTTGTCAGCAGGCTCAGATTCCACAGGGAGGAGACTCCTTAGAGGGGGCTTTTTCAAGGTTTGGGCAGGCAGCTTCAAAATATGCCACCGAAGCGGCTAAGAATATGAAAGTTTGTCCCGCTTGCGGAGAAAGCACTACTGCGGACAAACACTTCTGTCCCTCCTGCGGTGAGAAATTACCCGAAAAATCCATAGCAGATGAGCTTGTATGTACCTCCTGCGGCACACAGAACAGTGTTGGCACAAAATTTTGCCAAAATTGCGGAGCTAAGCTTCCCTTTGCGGTAAATGAAGAAAATGCTCAGCTCAGTAAAGACCAAAAGGTTTTGGATGAGTTTAAAGAGTATCTGCCTCAGTATCCTGTATGGAGCTGTGGCGGTAAAAACTTTATATTGGAAAAAGAGCCTGACTACTGCTGGTTTTCTGCAAGGTTTGACAGTAACTTCTCTGCAGAAAAGGCGGTCGAAGGCTACCGTCAGCTTCTTATGAATAACGGATTCAGACAGGCAGGTCAGTACCCAAGCATTTGCCACCTTTACAAAATGATAAACGGCACCTGCTACCACGCAGACACCGAGCATTGCTTTGAGGGTGACAGTGACACCCCAACAATTTACTTTAATATAGCAGAGCCTACAGGCGGCTTTGACTATGTAAAACCTGAGCCTAAAAAGAAAACAAGTTTTCTGGATTTGTTCAAATAAGTAATGGGAGAGAAACGATATGAAAAAGATTTTAGCTTTACTTTTTGCGGCAATGATGCTGTTCTCTTTTGCAGCCTGTTCGGGTGATACAGATGTTACTGAACCTGCAGACACGCAAGGCGAAACAACACAGGCAGACACAACTGCCTATACCAAGGCTGAGGCAGATACAACCGCTCAGCAGACAGAGGTTTCTGCAGAAGTTCCCAAAGCAGGTACTCCCATAGGTTGGCCCCAAAACGAGTATACAGCACTTATTCCCACTCCCGACGTGGGTGGAAAAGTACCTTATGACGGAGATACGATAGGTGAGCTGTTTACTGTTGACCTTGAGTGGACTATAGAGCAGGGAACAGCCTATGCACAGCAGCTTGCAGATGCGGGTTTTGGCGATGACTGTGCAGAGAAGTTTGAAAAATACGGTTACATCGACCGCACTGCAAACGGAGTGAATATTCAGCTACTGGACCTTTTCGGCAAGGTTAATATCAGTATTATGAATGTTGAAGAGTAACCGTTACATAGAATAATAAGGAGGCAATTTTATATGAAAAAACTATTAGCGATTATACTTACCCTTTCTATACTTGCGGGTATAGGAATTGTTGGTGTTTTTGCTGATTCTACAGAGCAGGGCTACATAGTATCTCCCTCAGAGGGTGATATGGAAGAAATCCTTGCAAACCTTGGTGAGGGCGGAGCTGTTATAGGTTATGTGGGTGATACAGACCTTTCAAACAATATCACAGTTAAGGATGCAACCGCAATCCAGAAGCATCTTGCTTCCCTTGTGATACTTACAGACGCACCTCTGCTGCTTGCAGACACAGACCGCTCGGGTGGCGTTACTATAAAGGATGCAACTGCAATTCAGAAGTGGGTGGCAGAAATGGCAGTTGACGCACCTGTCTTCCATACTCTCTACAAAGAGGGCAAGGATGTTGTAGTTACTCCTGCTACTTTGGACGAGGCGGTGCTGGGCAACTGGAAAGAGCAAACAGACCTTGCAGATGAGCTCAACGCGAAGATTACAAATCCCTTTGATGCCAGAGCAGACAGAGAAAATCATAGATTATTCAGCTTGATGGTTAAGCTTGATTCTTTCAGCGCAACAAAGGAATATCTTTTCAAGGAAGATCTTACCTACCTTGTAGCACATTCAGATGTGAAAACGTACGCTGATACTGTAGCTGAGCTTGAAGAGGATTTGACTAAA
>JAZSLX010000093.1:0-13824 GCA_045535605.1 Ruminococcus sp. | reverse complement strand
CATATCGAAAACTTTGGTGTTGGCACGTTGTACTATATCGGTAAGTAGAGTCGCAAGTTGCTCCTTAGAGAGCTTTTCGTCATAAAGCTGGGTTATCTGTTCACTGATTAAATCAACGGCAGTTGCACTGGCGATATTACCGCCGTTTGCTCCTCCCATACCGTCACAAACTACAGCCCATGCACAAGAGGGCGAGAAAACTCCGAAGCGGCAGTCGTCCTGATTGGATGTTCTGACTAAACCTATATCACTTTTACTGTAAACTTCCAAGTTATACTCCTCCTTTGTTCTTAATATTCTTTCCTCTCAACTGTCCGCAGGAAGCATTTATATCGCTACCAAGAGTGCGACGAACAGTTGCGTTGATATTATATCCTGAGAGAACGTTTACAAAAGATGTAAGACGTTTATCTTTGCTTGGGTTATATCCTGTACCCTCCACAGGGTTTACAGGAATTAAGTTTACGTGGCACAGTGTACCCTGAATTCGCTGTGCAAGCTGACGTGCACATTCATCGCTATCGTTGACTCCGCTTATCATTGCGTATTCATATGTAATGCGTCGTCCTGTTGTATCTGCATAATATTTGCAGGCCTTAAACACCTCTGACAGAGGATATTTTTTATTGACAGGCATAGTCCTTGAGCGTATTTCATCATTAGGTGCATGCAAAGACAAAGACAGAGTTATAGGAATATTCAGGTCAGCAAGCTCGTAAATTCTGGGGACAAGTCCGCAGGTGGAAAGGGTTATGTGGCGTGCACTGAGGTTAAGTCCCTTTTCATCTGTTGCAAGACGAATAAAACGAACAACATTATCAAAGTTATCCAGAGGCTCACCCATACCCATCAGTACAATGTTAGAAATGCGGATTCCAAGGTCTTTGCTTGCGGTCTGAATCTGACTAAGCATCTCACCTGCTGTAAGATTGCGTGTAAAACCGCCCTTGCCTGTTGCACAGAAGGTACAGCCCATTTTGCAACCAACCTGTGTAGAAATACACATCGAGAAGCCGTGACGGTAATCCATAACGACAGCTTCAACATATTCTCCGTCAGAAAAAGAAAAAAGATATTTTATTGTATTATCATAACTTGAAACAAGCTTTTTTTCAATATTTGCAACAGAAATGTAACATATTGAGGAAAGGTCAGAAAGAAGCTTTTTAGGAATATTTGTCATTTCCTCAAAGGAATCCACGTACTTTTGATGTAACCAGGAATATATCTGGTCTGCACGAAATCGCTGATGACCTCTTTGAGTTATAAACTCTGTTAGTTCAGATATGTTCAGAGATTTTATGTCGGTAAGGCTCATAAACTGCTCCTTTCCATTGTTGCTATAAAGAAGCCGTCGCTGCCATCAACAGTAGGAAACAGTGTCAGCATATTGTCATTTTCGTTAATTTTTCGACCAATTCCATCAGGAAGGTTTATAGTCTTCATTGAAAACTCAGGATGTTTACTGAGAAACTCCTCTACCACCCTGCTATTCTCCTCAGGATTCAATGTGCATGTTGAATACACAAGGGTTCCGCCAACCTTTACAAGTTTTGATGAATTCTCAAGAATTTTAAGCTGAAGTGGCGGCAGGTTCATATAATCCGTATCTTTATTATAACGTATTTCAGGCTTACGGCGTAAGATACCAAAACCACTACAAGGAGCATCACACAGAACTACATCTGCTTGTTCTGTGAGCAAAGTATCCTCAGCTGCATTACGGATCGATGCCTTGATAATTGATATACCCAGACGTTTTGCGCCTGCTTCAATAAGCTTTATCTTGTGAGGATGAAGGTCAAAAGAGTAAACCTCACCCTTGTTTTCCATATTTATTGCCATTGCAAAGGACTTTCCGCCGGGAGCACTGCACACATCGTACACCTTGTCCCCTGCTTTAGCCCCTGCAATATGAGCACAAAATGCAGAAGCCATATCCTGCACAAAGAACTCACCCAACTCATAGGCTTTGAGTGAATCTACTGCACCTGTGTTCTTTACTGTAAGCATATCTCCAAAGATTGATTTCTCTGCGACAACGCCTTCATCAGACAGATTACCTATCAGGGTTTTGCTGTCTGTAAGAAGTGTGTTTACGTGGAGAGTCAATGGTGGTCTACCGCTCAGAGACTCAAGGATAGAAACAGTTATTTTCTCACCGTAAGAGTCAAGCCACAGCCTCACAAGGTACTCAGGACAAGAAAACTTAACTGATAAATGTTTAACTTTATCAGATTCAGGGGGTAAGTCAAACTTACCCTCATCTCTAATAAAAGAACGTAGCATTCCGTTAATAAAACCTGAGGACTTAAAAAGCTTTTTTTTCTTTGCAAGATTTACACTCTCATTAACTGCAGCACTGTCAGGAACTTTATCCATATAAAGAATCTGATAGATACCCATTCGCAAAATGATGAGAGTAGAAATTTCAATTTTTCGAAAAGGTACAGAGGACCTCTTTCGTATTATATAATCCAGAGTCAGCAGTCTTTCCAGAACACCATAAACCAGGGCAGTACAAAAAGCACTGTCCAGCTTACTCAGGTTATTCTCTTTAACTGCATTATCAAGTGCCAGATTTGAATATGCATCTTCGGTGAAAACCTTTTTGAGCACATCAAAGGCTACTTCTCTGGAATTTTTCATTTTATTCTCCGAATGTGTCAATTTGTTTTTTATCTGCGACGTTTTGCAATTAAAATAACACGCAGAAGCTGTAAAAAAGCTGTAAGTGCCGCTGCAACATATGTGAGTGCTGCCGCAGTAAGAGTCTGCTTTGCCCCTCTGTACTGCTCACCTGTAAGAAGTTGTGAGTTCTTTATAACATTCAATGCACGTTTTGATGCATTGAACTCTACAGGCAAGGTTACAAGAGTAAACAAAAGAGAAGTGCTGTAAAGCAGAATTCCTATTACAAGCACAATACCGCCAAACTGATAGGTTAAAGACTCGGTATCAACTGTGCCGTAATAATAGTAAAAACCAGACATAGCAAAGCCGATTAATATAAGAATCCAGCCAATTCTTGAGCCGAAATTTGTTACAGGAACAAGTGCACCGCGGATTTTGTTGGGCAGATAACCCTCAGAATGTTGTACAGCGTGTCCTGCTTCATGAGCAGCAATACCAACAGCAGCAATAGTTGTGGCATTATACACACCCTCTGAAAGGTAAATGGTGTTATTACGAGGAACAAAGTGGTCTGTAAGTTTACCGTTTACAGGTACAATGTTGACTCCTGTAACATTGTTAGCCATCAGCACATGTCGAGCTGCATCAGCCCCCGTCATACCACGCATATTCTGAATTTTAGAGTTCTTACTGTACGCAGAGTTGACCATAGCCTGTGCTATTAGTGAGATTATAAGTGCAGGAAGCATCCACATTAAGTAGGAAAAATAACCCATACTGATACCTCTTTAAAGATTTTTATTTACCAAAATAGTTGGTATTATCAAGTCTGTGTCCCATAAGGAATGATTTGCTGTCCATAGCTTTTTTTCCCTCAGGCTGGAGTGTGAGAATCTCGACAGATCCTTCACCGCAAGCAACTGTCAGAGGATTTACGGAGACAACCTGTCCTGCATTGCCGCTAAGTGCTGATTTACGGGTTTCAATCACCTTGATACGTTTTCCGTCAAGAGTTGTAAGCGCAACGGGCCAAGGATTGAGACCTCTTACAAGATTGTGAACTTCATCACAGGACTTAGTCCAGTCAATAATACACATAGTTTTATCAAGCATAGAAGCATAGGTAGCCTCATCCTCATTCTGAGGTGTACGCTCCGCCTTGCCCTGTGCTAACAAATCCAGAGTTTTACTGAGAAGGTCAGCGCCCTCTACTGCTAAGCGGTCAAACAATTCACCTGAGGTTTCGTTTTCACCAACTTCTGTCTCATATTTGAGAATCATATCGCCAGTGTCCAGACCCTCATTCATATACATTGTTGTTGCGCCGCCAACCTTATCACCGTTTAAAACAGTCCACTGTATAGGTGCTGCACCGCGATACTTAGGAAGCAGAGAGCCATGAAGATTAATACAGCCCATAGGAGGAATATCCAGAACTTCCTTAGGCAGAAGCTTACCATAAGCCACAACAACAATCACATCAGGATTAAGTGATTTAATGATATTGATAACCTCTTCATCACGAAGGGTTTTGGGCTGATACACAGTAAGACCCTTGCTCTGAGCAAAAACCTTGACCTCAGGAGGAGTCATAACCATTTTTCTGCCACGAGGCATATCAACCTTGGTAAACACAGCAGAAATATTATGCCCATCATTGATAAGTCTATCAAGACTTGCTACTGCAAAATCGGGAGTTCCCATAAATACTATGTTCATAGGCACCTCCGATTATCCGTTAATTTCTTCGGGTGAAAGCATACGGACCACATTATCCTTAAAGAGAACACCGTCCAGATGGTCTATCTCATGACAAAAAGCACGAGCCAGAAGTTCTTCACCCTCATAAGTAACCTCATTGCCAAAGCGGTCGAAAGCTTCAACCTTTACACGCATAGGGCGCTTAGTGATGCCGTATTCACCGGGAGAAGAAAGACAGCCCTCTACCTCTTCCTGATGACCTGATTTTTCTACAATTTCAGGGTTTACAAGCTCAATAAGTCCCTCGCCGATGTCAATAACAACAACACGACGGAGCACACCCACCTGATTTGCGGCAAGTCCTACGCCGTTTGTAGCGTACATAGTCTCTGCCATATCATCAAGAAGAATGTGCAGACGCTTATTGAATTCTATAACAGGACGTGCCTGCTTACGCAGTACATCGTCTCCTTCTTTCACTACATTTCTGATTGCCATATATACTCTACCTCCTGTCAGGTGATGTCAGAAATTAAGAGGTTTTAAATCCACATACACCGTGACACCTTGAAAAGTTTTATCCTTACCGAATTCACGCAGAAGCTCTGACATAAGCTCCCGGAGCTTCGCACAATTACGGCTTTTAATAATAATCTTATATCTGTATTTATTATTGACCTTGGACACAAGTGCAGGAGATGGCCCCAGCGCACGTATGGGAAGGTCTTTATATTCTTGCTCACACAACTGCCTGAGTCTTGTAACAAAGGTATTGGAACAGGAAATTGTTTTAGCTTTGTTTTCTCCTAAAAAGCCCACCAAAAGCAAATCAGCAAAAGGCGGATACATCATAGCTCTGCGAATTTCAATCTCATCGCAGTAGAATTCATCATAGCTTTGTCTCGCTGAAAGCTCAATAATCGGGTTTTCCGGAGTATATGTCTGAATAATTGCTCTGCCCTTTTCATTTCCTCGTCCGCTTCTGCCAACAACCTGTGTAAGCATTGAAAACGCACGCTCAAAACTTCGGTAGTCATCGCTATACAACATCTGGTCAGCAGACAGTACACCTACCAAAGTAACATTTGGAAAATCCAGACCTTTTGCTACCATCTGAGTACCTACAAGAATATCGAACTCACCATTCGAAAAAGCTGTGAGCAACTTCTCATGGGCATTCTTATGCATTACCGCATCTGCATCAAGCCTGAGTACACGAGCATCAGGAAAAAGCTCTGACAAGGTTTCCTCTGCACGCTGAGTACCTGAGCCACAAAACTGAAGGTTTTTCTCATGGCAGTTAGGACATTCATCCGTAAGTGTCTGGGAATAACCGCAATAGTGGCACATAAGCCTGTGGTTAGCCTGATGATATGTCAGAGAAATTGAGCAGTTAGGACACGCAAGGGCTTCCTTACAGCTTCGGCAAACAGCAAAGGTATTATATCCTCTGCGATTAAGCAGAAGTATAGACTGCTTACCGTTTTTCAAGTTATCTTCAATAGCCTGAAGCAGTGCTGAAGATATACCTGTGTTATTACCTGCTGATATCTCTTCATTCATATCCACTGTCAGCACATCAGGTAGCTGTGCACTTCCGTAGCGGTTATGAAGTGTAAAGAGAGAATATCTGCCTGCATTTGCATAATAGAAGCTCTCTACATCAGGGGTTGCTGAAGATAAAAGCAACATACAGTTGTTACTTGAACATCGGAACTTAGCTATATCACGGGCATGAAATCTGGGTTTATTCTCAGATTTATAGGTATGCTCCTGCTCCTCATCCATAATAATTAGTCCGAGATTATCAAAGGGTGCAAAAACAGCACTGCGGGTACCCACAGCGATTTTTGCAAAGCCCTTCTGCACACGCTTAAATTCATCAAGTCTTTCCCCTAATGACAGACCGCTGTGAAAAATAGCAACATCCTCGCCGAAAAGACCTTTGAATTTCTTTACAAGCTGAGGTGTGAGCGCTATCTCGGGCACCATTACTATGACACCCTTACCGTCATCAACAACCTTTTTTATCAATCTAAGAAAAACCGAGGTCTTGCCTGAGCCCGTAACTCCGTACAAAAGCGAAACAGAAGGTTTACCCTCCATATACTTTTCACAAAGTCCGTCAAAGGCACATTGCTGTTCGTCATTCAAAACAGGAAAATCCTGCTTTTCATACACAGCTGTTTCAGGTGTGCGGAAAACCTCAGAATCAAAGTATTCTGCGATACCCTTTCTGACAACTGCATCCACTACTGCCTGAGTAACACCTGTGAAATAGCAAACCTCCTTCACAGAAGCTTCGCCTGCATCACAGATAAGGTCTGCTACTGCCTGCTGTTTATCTGTAAGCTTGCAGGAAACATCCTGTGCGTTTTCACATAATCGAAGCATACGGACAGACTTATCCCCTATACGGCGGCAGGCATCGTCCGATTTTGTAAGAAACCCTTTCTGAACAAGACGTTCAAAGGGTACAAAATCAGACAGTCCGAATGTACTCATCAGCTGTTCACGTCTGACAGGTGACTTTGCATTCAGAAGATAGTCATATATCTGTCTTTCTTCGTCTGAAAGTTCATCGACAGAAACAGACTCTGCAGCAGAATAAACTGTGGTTATATTATAGCTAAGCCCAGCAGGAAGCATAGCTTTCACTGCCTCAAAAAGGGTGCAATAATAGTGTCTGTGCATATAATCAGCAAGACTTAGCATTTCACCCGACATCACTGGCTCTATGTCCAGAACAGAGGTTATATATTTAAGTCCTGTGTTGTCGCCCTCTTTAATATACATAACCATACCCTGACGGCTACGATTACCCTTTGCAAAGGGCACGTTGACCCTGCAGCCGGGTTTTAAAAAAGCACTGTCCTCAGGTCTTACTGCATAGTCAAAAATCTTATCAAAATGATAGACTGTTCCCTCAACTGCAATACCTGCAACAAGGGTGTTATCAATCTTCATCCTGAGGCTCTAAGATATTGAACTTGTGACTCTTGAACTCCTCAATTGCAAGAAGTACAGGCTTTTCTGCTGTAACGATACCCTCGTCCTCAAAGCCCTGTGCAATTTCTCTTGCTCTTTTTGCTACACCGATTACCAGTGCGTAACGACTCTCCTTACCGCTTAACATATCGTCGATAGATGCTCTTACCATTTTATGTTCACTCCTGTAAAATATTTTTATTTAAAGCTTTTGCTTTATATCAATAGTAATATACCTTGTTTCAGATGTTACTCTGAAATTTCCTTGCGGATAATCGAGATTACTTCCTCAATAGCTAAATCAAGCTCACCGTTTATAACCTGATGTTTATAGATTGGTGCACATTTGATTTCTCTTTCTGCCTGTGCAAGACGTTTTTCTATAGTCTCGTCATCCTCAGTGCCTCTTTTGCGAAGTCTGCGCTCAAGCTCCCCTAAACTGGGAGGAAGTATAAAGATGCTAACACACTCAGGGAAGTTATTGATAACACTTACGCCACCCTGAACTTCGATTTCAAGGATAACATCAATTCCCTGTGCAAGTCTTTCCTCTACAGCCTTTTTAGGTGTACCGTAATTGTTATCACAGAACTCTGCGTATTCAAGGAAACCGTCGTTCTCAATCATTTCATTAAATTCTTCGCGTGTAACAAAGAAATACTCAACTCCGTGAGTCTCACCCGGTCTGGGTGCACGGGTAGTTGCAGATACTGAGAATTTAAGTTCAGGAAACGTCTTAAGGATATGCTCCATAATAGTTCCCTTACCTACACCTGAGCAACCTGAATATACTATCAGTTTGCCGCGTTTTACTGTGTTTTCGCTCATTTTTCATCACCCTCCTCAATTCTGTTGGCAATAGTCTCGGGAGAAATAGCAGAGAGTATAATGTGGTCGCTGTCTGTAAAGAGGACCGCCTTACAACGTCTGCCGTAGGTTGCATCCACGAGATTGCCTTTTTGCTTTGCATCCTGAATGATTCGTTTGATAGGTGCTGAATCGGGGCTGACAACTGCAATAAGTCTGCCTGCCGCTACTACGTTGCCGAAGCCGATATTTATCAGTTTCATATACCTTTCCTCACTCTATATTCTGAATCTGTTCACGAATTTTTTCAATTTCAGATTTTATATTGACTACCTGATGTGCAAGGGTGGCATCCTGAACCTTGGAGCCGATTGTGTTGGCTTCTCGGTTCATCTCCTGCACAAGGAAGTCAAGCTTTCTGCCAATGGGGCCTGTAGCACCCATAATGGAATCAAGCTGGTCAAAGTGACTACGCAGACGCACTGTCTCCTCTGCAACTGCTACCTTATCAGCAAAAATAGCAACCTCAGTGAGAACTCTCTGACGGTCAAAGGTGTCGTTGCCTACCAGCTCTTCAATACGGGCACATAGACGTTTTTCGTACTCCTCAACAATAACAGGAGAACGTTCCTCGATAATAGCAACAATGTCGAGGATTGTCTTTGCTCTGTTCATTACATCTGCATACAGACGTTCACCCTCAACCTCTCTCATTGCTATGAATTTATCAACTGCTTCCTTCGCAACAGAGAGAACATCCTCAAGTACCTGCTCCTCGTTCTCAGGAGCCTTGTGTACTGTAAGCACATCAGGAAAACGTGCAACAGTTGTTGCTGTAATGTCGTTCTGAACATTGTAGTTGTCTGCAATCTCTGTGAGAGCTTTGAAGTAACCTGCCGCAAGTGAATGATTTACAGTTACAGTTGAATCCTCAGCCTCACCTGTAGAGATAACGGATACATACATATCAACCTTACCTCTGGAAACACGTGAACCTACATAGGACTTAAGCTTTTCTTCCAGAAAAGCATAGCCCCTGGATGTTCTGCAGGAAAACTCAAAATACTTGTGGTTTACACTTTTGAGTTCAACTGTGATTTCCTTGCCGTTCAGTGTAGCCTCTGCTCTACCGTAGCCTGTCATAGATCTGATCATAACACTCATCCTTTCCTTATTAAAAACATCAGGTTTGATGGCGTTTATCCTTTGCACTGCGCCTTTGATAAACGGTTCATAATATTATATCATTATGATTTTATATATACAATAGTTTTGTAACCAAATTGTAACCGTTAAAATGATTTGCAAAAGCTGTATATATGTGCTATAATCTCTGTGATATTTTTATAAAAGGGATGAATTTTATGTCAGGACATAATAAATGGAGCACCATTAAACAGAAAAAAGGCAAGAACGATGCTGCCCGTGCAAAGATTTTCACTAAAATCGGCAGAGAGCTTATCGTTGCAGTTAAGGAAGGCGGCAGTGCTGACCCTGCTGTAAACTCCAAACTCCGTGATTGTATTGCAAAAGCAAAGGCAAACAACGTTCCTAACGACAACATTGAAAGAATCATCAAGAAAGCTGCCGGCGACAGTGACTCTACCAACTATGAAGCTGTAACCTATGAAGGCTATGGTGCATCAGGTGTAGCTGTAATTGTTGAAGCACTTACTGATAACCGCAACCGTACTGCAGGTGATGTTCGTCACTACTTTGACAAATACGGTGGAAACATGGGTACACCCGGCTGTGTTAGCTTTATGTTTGAACAGAAGGGCGTTATCGTAATTGACCGCGAGGACCTTGAGGCTGACGAAGATACTGTTATGGAGCATGCACTTGAGGCTGGCGCTGCAGACTTTGAAGCTGACGAGGACGTATTCACAGTTTACACAGAGCCTTCTGATATGGGTGCTGTACGTGATGACCTTGCTGCAAAGGGTTATAACTTCGTAACTGCTGAGGTTGCTATGGTACCCAACACCTATGTTAAAGTTGAGGACAAGGAAACTCAGGAGAAGCTCCAGAAGATGCTTGATATGTTCGAGGATAACGATGACATCCAGAACGTATGGCACAACTGGGAAATGACAGAGTAATCTGAATTTAATATTCCACATATACAGGCACTGCTTTTGCGGTGCCTTTTGTTTTGCTTTTTGATGTGAATTTAAATCACCGAATACACCGCCGATTATCTTTTAATTGTATACTATAGTCAGATGTTAAAAAGGGCGGTGACAAAATGAAAGCTATATTCAAAAAGATTTTATCAGTTTTGTTGGCTATTACACTTTCAGTTTTCGCATTTCTGATAAACCCTTCTGATATTTCTGCCGCACAATACACTCTTACAGATTATAGCACGGATATCCCCTACTCCATCGTTATCTCAAACAATAATATTACCATCCGCTCTGCGTATTTTAATGAAGATATCTACATCGATTCACCTGTAATTGCCTGCAGTGTTTGCAATGGACTATTTTCCTTCCTTTCCTATATCGGTTATGACGGAGACTATGTTGCAAGCTGTTATACTTATGATATTGACTCTGCAAAACTTACAAGCATTGCAACATTACTGCCTGTATTCACAGACGAAACCAGATTTGCAGTTGACTCTCAAAACAGGTTTTATCTTGTTGACCGTTCTGACAACTGTATTGTTAATTGCTTTTACGAGGGCAGAATAATTTCTTCTATAAAGCTTAGCTCAACAATATATCAGCTTATCAGCTTTGACGGGATACATATAACTGCCCTTACAACAGAAGGTGTATATCTGATTAGCAATTCAACAGCAACCCTCATATCAGATGCAAGACCAGTTGTTCCCTGTACATATTTAGGCGATGGATTAGCATCTGATTCACTGGGAACCATATTCACCTATGAAAATGGCGGAATCTATTCCATAGTTACAGAAACAACCACTCCTCCTACCAATCCCGTTAATTCTGAGCAAACACAAAAGCCAAATGTAAAAGATAATTACATCTTTACAGAACAAGGTGTAACAATTGCTAAGCTCAGAAAAAGCTTTGGTGTTACTAAAGAAGAGTTTACTGTATACAAGCCTGACGGCAGTATTTATACTCAGGGTAAATTAGGCACAGGCATGACAGTTTCGGTGCTGGGCAAAAAATACAGTATTATAATTTTAGGAGAGCTTACAGGAGAAGGAAATATAAACTCCCGCGATCTGAAACTGATGATGAAATTCCTGACGGGTGAGGAAACGCCCAGCAATATTCAGAACATTTCTGCTGATATTAACTGCGACGGAAAAATCTGCACCAAGGACCTGCTAAAACTTTCAAAACTATACTGATAAACATAAAAGGCGACAGTATGAAAACTGCCGCCTTTGCTTTTGATATTTAATTATTTATCAACCTTTGTGTAGCCTACGCCATTAAGAACAAGATTACCCTTATCGAGGTAATATGTGAAAGAGCCGTCCTCTTTCTGACCACCGTAATAATCCAGTGTTATAAGGATCTCATCCCCATAAACAGTGTACTTGAACTTGTACTCCATGCCAAGTCCGTAACCCATATACTCGCTGAAGGAATACTCTGACAGATATGTACCTGTACCATCTGCATTGAAGGTATATGTGCCGTACATTTCCTCACTCCATGTGCCTACAATACCATCAACAATATTGATTTCGGTAATGCCAAGCTCGTCAGCAGATGCATGAGTGATATCAGATGGGTCAACATCGTGCTCGGGAAGCTTTGTCTTGATAAAGTTAAGTGTACCTGCAGGGAAAGCAAGTGACATTGTCTGCTTATTGTCAGTATATGTTACTGTTGCCTGACCGCCGTAAGAAGCAATAAAGTAGAAATCAGAGGAAATAACATCAGCGCCGTCTACCTTTTCCATGGTATATGTACCGAAGTATTTGATACCACCGCCATCCATAGATACATTACCATCTTTATCAAAAACAAAGTATGTACCGCTGTCAGGTGCATCAGCCAGCACATAGGCACCACTGATACCGGGCTTGAAGAAAACATTGTAAACAAGAAGCACTCCGCTTACTACAACAGCAGTAACAAGTAATGCCACAGCAGCTATAATGATAGGCTTTTGTATAACACCTTTCTTCTTTTTTGTTTCGGTATATTCTGTCTGCTCCTCTTCAGAAAAATCCTCCTGAGGAAGTACACCGTAGCGGGACATTTCATCATCAATATCCTCCTGAGTTACATCAAGAGTTGAAACTGTCTCAACTGCCTCGGTTTCTTCTGTTACAACCTCCTCAGCAGGGGTTGTATCTTCAGAAACCTCCTCGTTTGTGAGGATATCATCCTTATTTATATCCATCATAAAACCTCCAATTAAATAAACTCTTATTATATTACTATGTTTTTATGAATAAATCAACATATTTTATTTGATGTTTGTGTGAATACTTTCAGAGCGAATTGGCGTATTTTATCCTAATTACCATTTTCTATTGAATTTTTAAATTTGAAGTGCTAAAATATTTGTAATTATTGTTTGGATATAATTTACATTTTAAATAAATGGGGATTTGATTATGAATTATATGAACATCTACAAACAGTGGCTTGAGAATGCTACTGAAGATCCTGCTCTTGTTGATGAACTCAAAGCTATTGAGGGCAACGACAAAGAAATTCATGACCGCTTTTACAGACAGCTCGAGTTCGGTACTGCAGGACTCAGAGGCACGCTTGGTGCTGGTACAAACAGAATGAATATCTATGTTGTACGTCAGGCGACCCAGGGTCTTGCAAATTATGTAAATAAGAAATTTGGCGGCGGTGCTGTTGCTATTTCACACGACAGCAGAATCAACGCTGATGTATTTATGCTTGAAGCAGCAAGAGTTCTGGCTGCTAACGGCATCAAAGTTTATATCACAAAGGAGCTTCAGCCCACACCTGTGCTCAGCTACCTTGTGCGTCATTTTGGCTGTCAGGCAGGTATTATGGTTACTGCAAGCCATAACCCTGCTGCATACAACGGCTATAAAGCCTACGGTGAGGACGGCTGCCAGATGACAGATGTATCTGCAGGTATTGTTTATGATGAAATCTGCAGTCTTGATATGTTCACAGGCGCTAAGCTTATGGACCTTGAGGAAGCTGTAAAGAGCGGTATTGTTGAATACGTTGATGACAGCGTATATACAGAGTATCTTGCTGAGGTTAAGAAACAGCAGGTAAATCCCGGTATCTGCAAGGATTCCGATCTTTCTGTTGTATATACACCTCTCAATGGTACAGGTAACAAGCTTGTACGCCGTGTACTTTCAGAGATTGGCGTTGATAATGTATCTATCGTTAAAGAGCAGGAGTTACCTGACGGCAACTTCACAACCTGTCCCTTCCCTAACCCTGAAATCAAGGAAGCACTTGAGCTGGGACTTAAGATGTGTGACGAGTTAAAGCCTGACCTTCTTCTGGCAACTGACCCCGATGCTGACCGCGTTGGTATTGCTGTGCCTGATAAGGATGGCAGCTACCGTCTTATCACAGGTAACGAAACAGGCATTATGCTCACAGATTATATCCTCAAGTGTAAAAAGGAAAACGGCACTCTGCCTGAGAATCCCATTATCGTTAAAACTATCGTTTCTACTATCCTTGTAAAGCGTATCTGCAAAAAATACGGCTGTTCTATGGTAGATGTTCTTACAGGCTTCAA
>JAZSLX010000137.1:0-6666 GCA_045535605.1 Ruminococcus sp. | reverse complement strand
ATCAAAATAGAACATAAACTCAAAATCGGAACCGGGCAGAGGACGGCTCTCAAGCTTTACAAGATTAATACCCGATGCGAAGAATCTTGCAAGGATATGGTAGAGAGAACCGGGTCTGTGAGGCAGAGTGAGCTTAATGCTAGTGCGGTCCGCACCGGGATAAACCTCTAAGTTTTTGGAGATACAGATAAATCTTGTATCGTTAGAAGCGTTGTCACGGATGTTGTGCTTTAAGG
The DNA here is from genome assembly GCA_045535605.1 of Ruminococcus sp. GTDB lineage: Bacteria > Bacillota > Clostridia > Oscillospirales > Acutalibacteraceae > Ruminococcoides. The sequence goes on along the minus strand of JAZSLX010000137.1, from coordinate 6,430 downwards.
CATTGAGACCGTAGAGAGCCGCACAATCAGGAGAAGCAATAACCGCTACGTCCTTTCTGCCGCTTTCTGCTACTGCCTTTGCAGCAGCCGCAGTGTTTGCATAGGGTACAACCTTGATTTCCTTGTGAGAAGCAAGGAACTGTGAGCACTGGTCAATTGCCTGCTCGTGAGACCAGATTTCTTTAATCTGAGAAAGACTTGTAGCCTTAGAGAGAAGTGCGTGGTTGATACGGCAACGGACACTGCGTACTATATAGAAATTATACTGAGACATCAGGTCATATACCATATTAACAGAGCCTGCTGTGCTGTTCTCCAGAGGGAGAATTCCATAGCGGCACAGTCCTGAATCAACAGCCTTGAAAACAGCCTCAAAGCTACCCATATACATAATCTGAGGAAGCTTGAAAATCTTCTCACAGGCGTGCTGGGAATATGCACCCTCTGTACCCTGACAGGCAACAATTGCACGCTCAGGGAAAAGCTGAGGTGTATTATCCAGTGCTGTGGTGATTGTGTCAGCAAGCTTCTTATCCTTGTTCATAATTCTGCTCTGGTATGCACGGCTTACGTTTGTAAGGGTTGAGAACAGAACTCTTGTATACAGCTCTGTGTCCTCATTTGAACGCTCTGCGGCTCTGCCGATAAGCTGACGCTCACGCTCACCGTCATAAAGAGGAGTGCCTGATTCCGACTTAAATTCAGCAACATCCTTGATTATATCCATACGTTTGTTGAAGAGTCTGACAAGCTCCTCGTCGATTTTGTCAATTTCCTGTCTGTATTGTTCCATGCTCATAATAATTACTCCTGACTATTTAAGATTTAACATAATTTATAACGAAAAGCCGTCGGCATTTATAAGGGCTATTGCGGCGGCAGATTCGACCACTGCGGCGGCTCTGGGCACGATACAGGGGTCGTGTCTGCCCTTGATAAAAAGTTCTGCGTGCTTGTTTTCTTTTAAATCCACACTTCTCTGTGCTTTTGCAATTGAAGGCGTTGGTTTGAATGCAACATTGAATGTAAGGGGCATACCTGAAGATATACCGCCGAGGATTCCCCCGCAGTTGTTGGTATTGGTAACTACATTACCATCTTCATCAAACACAAAGGAATCATTGGCAATACTGCCGTACATTTTCGCAAACTCAAAGCCTGCACCAAACTCAAGACCTTTTACTGCTGGAATAGAGAAAATTGTCTGTGCAATTAAGGCTTCGAGTCCGCCGAAAAAGTCACTGCCAAGACCTGCAGGGAGATTGTAAACAGCACACTCAATCTCACCGCCTACGGAGTCACCCTCCTGCTTTCTTGCAATAACCTCGGCGTGCATTTTCTCCTTCGCATTCTCATCTATTACAGGGAAAGAGGATGAGAGAATTTTCTCACTAATTTCTTTGTCCTCCTTAAGAGGATTGAGTCTACTATCCGTTATACTGCCGATTCTGCTCACATGAGAAACTACTGTTATGCCCTTTGCCCTTAAAAGCTCCAGACAGATAAAGCCTGCGGCACACATAGCCGCTGTGAGTCTGCCTGAAAACTGACCTCCTCCTCTGATATCATTGTGACCGCCGTATTTAATGTAAGCGGCAAAATCAGCATGATTAGGACGAGGTATTACCGATACATTTGAGTAATCAACAGAACGGACGTCTTTATTTTCTATCATCAGGCATATAGGTGCTCCGCAGGTTACGCCATCAACAATGCCTGATTTGAATATAACCTCGTCTGCTTCGTGACGTTTTGTGGCAAGTTCATTTTTAGCCCTGCGTCTGTCCATAAAGGCTCTGAGGCGGTCTGAGTCTATGTACATTCCTGCAGGGACACCGTCAATTATTGCACCGATTGCCTGTGCGTGAGACTGACCGAAAAGTGTCACCTTAATTTTATTTCCGAAGGTAGCCGACATAATTACTCCTCCAACTTTATCTTTGCTCCTAAAAGCTTTATATCCTCAAAAAATCCGGGATAGGACTTGCTGACAGCGTCAGCGTCTGAAATTACTATCTCAGACTCACACACTGTAGCGGCTATTGCCGAAGCCATTGCAATTCTGTGATCACGACAGGCATCCACACAGCCACCCTTAAGGCTTCCGCCTTCAATAACAAGAGTATCATCTTGAGTGTAAGCTTTGCCGCCTAAGTTATTTATCATACTTGACACTGTTTCCAGTCGGTCGCTTTCTTTGAGCCTGAGTCTGCCTGCTCCTGTTAGTCTGGTTGTACCCTTAGCACAAGCTGCTACAACTGCAAGCACAGGTACTAAATCAGGAATATCCCTGACGTCTATCTGAGTTGCTGTAAGGCTTTCTCCCTTACAACAAACTTTATTTCTATTTACGGTAACTTCTGCACCGAATTTGCAAAGTGCATCCGTGATACCTCTATCCCCTTGCTGAGAATCCATATCAAGGTCGAAAACAGTAACATCACTGCCTAAAGCTCCTGCACAAAGCCAGAACGCTGAGTTTGACCAATCTCCCTCTACAGCACAATCACGCAAATCGTATCTGCCGAAAACCTTGTATGTTCTTTCCTCACACTGTATCTTTACGTCTGCCTGCTGCATAGCTGATACTGTGAGATTTACATATGGCTTTGACTCAAAGTCACCTGTAACCTCCACACTGCCACCGCCACAAAGAGGTAGCATAAGGAGAAGTCCGCTGATAAACTGAGAGCTTACGTCACCCTCAATGGAATACTCACCGGGGAATGCCCTGCCGCTCTGGATAATGCGGTTTCCATTGTCACGACTGATTACAATACCATGGTCGGTTAAAATCTCTGCAAGCGGAGATAAAGGTCGCTCAAAAAGTCTGTCTGAACCTTTAAATCGTGCACAAAGTCCAAGGCCAGCCGCAACACACATCATAAACCTGAGGGTTGTACCGCTCTCATTACAATCAAGCTCAACACTCTGTCCTGCGTGAACAGTGACCTTAGGTACTAAATATGTATTTCCGATTCTTACTATGTTACTACCCATTGCTTTAAGACAGGCAACTGTGGCATCGATATCCTCTGAGGAAGCATTACATCTGACGCGGGTTGTACCCTCTGACATAGCGGCACAGATAAGAAGTCTGTGTGCTATAGACTTGGAGGGTATTGCCTGTATTTCTCCTGAAAGCTTTGAGGGAGTTATTGTTACTTTCATATATTCTCATCCAATCCCTTTTGTATGATATACCTTAGGTTTTCAACCTGTGTTCTCTCAAGGCGACAATCGCCTAAATAACGAACAAGTACAACTGTAATTTCATCGGCTGAACGTTTTTTGTCAGTCAAGGCTGCTTCAAACAAAGCCTCGCTGTTCATAGAAACGGTTGTGAGCAGATTAAACTTTCTGCACAGAGTCTCAATATACTGTGCTGTACTCTGAGAACAAAGTCCAAGTCTCATGCAAGCTCTTGCAACTATGCACATACCTGCAGACACTGCACTGCCATGAGCAATCTCAAAGTTACTCAGGCGTTCAATAGCATGACCTACGGTGTGACCAAAATTAAGGAACTGACGTGCACCTGTGTCGAATTCATCGTCACACACATATTCTTTTTTTATTTTAACACACTCTTCTATGAGTTCGTCAAGTGTTTCATCTATATTATCTGCATTTAAAATCTCTCTGACTCTGCCGTTCTTAAGCACAGCATACTTGATAACCTCTGCCATACCGTTGGAAAATTCACACTCAGGCAGGGTTTTAAGCACTGTGCTGTCACAAAGCACCATTGAAGGCTGATAAAAAGCACCGAACATATTCTTGCCTTTACTTAAATTTACTGCTGTTTTGCCCCCTACTGAGGAATCCACCATTGCAAGCAAGGAGGTGGGTATCTGACATACAGCGACACCACGCTGATAGAGAGCTCCGCAAAGACCTGCCATATCGGTGATAACACCGCCGCCCAGAGCTATTATGACATCGGAACGGGTGAGTCCTGCCTCCACACAGAAGTCAGCGGCTTTAATAAGGTTTTCGGGAGTTTTGGACTCCTCTCCTGCCTCTACGGTGAAAAGAAAAGTTTCAAACTCCTTACTGCGTAAGCTGTTTGCCACCCTGTCTGCATAAAGAGGTGCTACGTTAGAGTCTGAAATAATCACAGCACGCCTGCCAAAACAGAGGTTTTCTATGTATTCACCGCATTTATCAATAAGCCCCTGCTCAATATATACGGTATAACCACCCTGTAAATCTATATGCACTTTTCTCACTGCTCTGCCATCTCCTTTGCAGTTTTTCCGTCTATGAGAAGTTGACGGAGTTTTTCTCTATCCTCTTTTTCCAGTGCGTCGGAATATTCCCTGAGGTTGTCAATAAGTCCGTTAATCTCACGCAAAAGATTATCCCTGTTATCCATAAACAGCTCTGTCCACATATTCTCGTTAAGGTATGCAACTCTTGTCAAATCCCTGTAACTGCCTGCAGATATTCCTTTGTGAGACTTTGCACTGGGACTTTTCACATAAGCGTTTGACACCACATGAGCAAGCTGTGAAGTATAGGCTATAAGCTCATCATGGCGATCGGAAGTCATAACAGAAACCCGTGAAAAACCTACCTCAACAACCGCTTGTCTTGCCCTTGCAATAAGCTCTACGTCCTCACCGTGACGAGGAGTCAGCACAAAGCAGGCATTATGAAACATAGTGTCCTTGGAGTATTTGATTCCGCTGTACTGTGTGCCTGCCATAGGATGACCGCCTATAAAGTGGAAACCGGATTTCTCAGCAATTTCAAAGCAGGGGGTGCACACACTGCGTTTTACACCTGCACAATCAATAACCAGAGAATCCTTTGCAAAATTCAATGCGTTTTCTGCTACATAATCAACACAGGCTGATGGATACAGACACAGGAACACTGTGTCGCACTCTCCTATTGTATCAGGTGTCAGTTCAGAGTCGATAATTCCTGAGATGACTGCGTACTGTGTAACGCTTTTATCAATATCATATCCGTATATCTTGACATCTGTACGTTTTCTTGCGGACTTTGCCATGGAAGCACCGATAAGTCCCAAGCCGACTATGCCTAGGGTATGCATTATGTATCACTCCTGTAGGAATAAATTTACCTATAATAATTAGCTGATTACTCTGCGGATTTCCTGAACCTTTGCTGTTACCTCTTCGTACTGGTCAAAGGTCAGAGACTGTGCACCGTCACACATTGCGTTCTTGGGGTCATTGTGAACTTCAATTATAAGACCGTCAGCACCGCAGGCTGTAGCCGCATATGCAAGTGAAGGCACCATACGGGAATGTCCGCATGCGTGGGACGGGTCAATGATAACGGGAAGATGTGTCATCTCCTTAAGAGATGGAACTGCTGAGATATCCAGAGTATTTCTTGTGTAGGTCTCAAAGGTGCGAATTCCGCGTTCACAGAGGATAACGTTCTCGTTGCCCCCTGCCATAATGTATTCAGCACTCATGAGAAGTTCTTTGAGAGTATTTGCAAGACCTCGCTTAAGGAGGATAGGCTTGTTAGTCTTGCCGAGCTCCTTAAGAAGCTCAAAGTTCTGCATATTACGTGCACCAACCTGAATCATATCAACACCCTCAAAGAGAGGCAGATGGTTTGCGTTCATAATCTCGCTTACAATAGGAAGGCCTGTAACCTCTTTAGCTTTCAGCAGAAGCTCGATACCATCAGCCTTAAGGCCTTGGAAGTCATAGGGTGATGTGCGGGGCTTGAAAGCACCGCCGCGTAAGATATTGGCACCTGCCGCCTTAACGCGCTGAGCGACCAAGATAATCTGCTCTTCGCTTTCAATGGAACAGGGACCTGCAATCATAGCAAAGTGACCCTTGCCGATTTTAACACCTGAAACATCAACAACAGTATCGTCATCAAAGAATTTACGATTGGCTTTCTTGTAGGGCTCGCTGATTCGACGAACAGACTCAACAATCTCAAGTCCTTCAAGCAGGTCCATATCCACCCTGCTGGTGTCTCCGATAAGTCCTAAAACAGTATGATACTCACCCTCTGAGATATGCACCTTAAGGCCCATACCCTCAAGCCAGTTAATGAGATTTTCCTGCTGAAGCTTTTCAACACCGTTTTTAAGTACTGCGATCATAATAAATTACCTCCATTAGAAAGGCCGCGGATAAAAACAAAAACACCGCAGTGATTGTTCACTGCGGTGATATCATCGGTATCCGAAAAAAGTCATTTTCAGAAAAATTGCAGCTCAAATCACTTCTACTATTTAGGCAAGGCTAAAAAAGTAAAAGTAAAAGTAATATGCTGCAAAGTAATTTCTGCTCATAACTCATGGTCTCCTGTAAAAATTTGAGTACATTTTATCACTTTAAATCGTTGATGTCAATAGAAAATAAAATAAAATTATCCAAAATAAAAAATATTCCATATTTTAGCCTATCAGATATAAAACACAAGC